>JALVDE010000158.1 GCA_027009375.1 Gammaproteobacteria bacterium | reverse complement strand
AGTAGCCCATCATAACGCCGGGGCTTTTAATTAACAGCTCATCGTTTTCGCCGATTTTCATTTCCATGCCTTCCAGCGGGTGACCAATGGAGCGTGGATCATTATTATCCAGGCGGTTAAAACTGGCCACCGGGCTGGTTTCTGTCAGTCCATAACCCTGAATTAACTGCAGGCCCAGTCCAATAAAGGTTTTGGCTACCGGGTAGGGAATGGCAGCGCCGCCGGTAGCGGCCAGGCGTAAACGGCCACCGAATTTCTGCATGACCTTGTCTGCAACCAGATGTTTCATTACCGGCCAGATCAGGCAGGCCAGGCAGAACATGGAGCGTCCCTGCTGATACTGAAAACGCCGCCAGCCGGTATTAACCGTCAGGCGGAATAAAGCTCGTTTAATGGGCGAGCCTTTAAGCAGGGTATTTTCAATTTTGGCATAAACCCGCTCATAAATACGCGGTACTGAGATCAGCAATGTGGGTTTAATGGTGACCAGATCATCGGCCAGCAACTGGATAGAACGGGCAAAGGCCACCCGACAGCCGGCCATAACCGTCAGATAGTAGCCCAGGCTGCGTTCAAAAGTATGGGACATGGGCAGAAAAGATAAAAACAGATCATCATGGCGTACTTTCAGACCAGTACCGGACGGATAGGCAATGGAAAGAATATTATGATGACTCAGCATAACCCCCTTGGGTTTGCCGGTGGTACCGGAGGTATAAACAATAGTAGCCAGTTCTTTTGGGTCACCTTTACGTTTATGCAAAACATGGCCTTCCTCGGGCAGCCATTGCGTACTGGTAGTGACTCTGTCAGACTCATTGGCTATTTTATCTTCCGTAGCATCCACCAGTACCACTCTTTTTAAGGTGGTATTATCAGCGCTATTGCCAAGCTGTTGGCACCTGTCACGCAGTCGACGCCACTGGCTGATATCCTGTACCACCAGCAGTTTAATAGCGGCATCTTCCAGGATATAGGCAATATTGTCCGGGCGGTCTTCAAGGTATAAGGGAACAACCACCATACCCAGACCCAGGGCAGCCTGATCCACTGCTACCCATTCCTTGCTGTTTTTCATTAAAATACCAATTCGGTCACCGCTTTCCAGGTCTTCCCCCAGCATGGCCTTCTGCCATCTGCCGACCAGTACAGCCATTTCATTCCAGGTGGTATCTTCCCAATTTTTGCCAGTTTTACTGTATTGAATATAGGCAACCTCATCAGCAGAACGGGAGGTGCGTTCATAAAAAAGCCCGTCCAGTGTTTCGGCTTCTTCAATTGTTATCATTGCTTTGGGGTTTGCAGTGGCCATATACTTGGGCTTCCTGAGGGGTGATTAAGATTCTAAATATGAAACATCCATATTTCATTGTTTTGGGTGTAAAATATAGCATATTTCATGTTTATAGTAAGCCGTATAGTGTATTTAAAACGGCACTTTAAAGGAGTTATTTTGAATATTATTTTAAATGGTGAAACCCGCAAAGTAGCGGAAAATTGTACTGTGCAGAAATTGCTGGCTGATATGGATATCGTCGGTCAGCGCCTTGCGGTTGAGGTGAATGAAGAGATTGTTCCCAAAAGCCGTCACGACAGTTTTGTATTTACTGAAGGTGACAAGGTGGAAATTGTGCATGCAATTGGCGGCGGCTAAGAGTATTGGACAGTGAATATTAAATTCGGGATAATGTCTGTCTTTTAGAACTTTAGACTTTTGGAATTTTAGATTATTAACAGATTCAGGATAAATAATGCAAGATGATACCTTAATTATAGCGGGTAAAGAATACAGCTCTCGTTTACTGGTCGGAACCGGTAAGTACAGGGACATGGAAGAGACACGCGAAGCCATTGAAACCAGCGGTGCTGAAATTGTTACGGTGGCTATTCGTCGTACCAATATCGGGCAGAATCCTGATGAGCCAAATCTGCTGGATGTGATTTCACCGGACAAATACACCATTTTGCCTAATACTGCCGGTTGCTATACGGCAAAAGATGCTGTGCGCACCTGTCAGCTGGCACGGGAATTACTGGACGGGCATGATCTGGTTAAGCTGGAAGTGCTGGGTGATCAGAAAACCTTATACCCTAATATGGTGGATACTATTGAAGCGGCCGAACTGCTGATTAAAGACGGCTTTAAGGTTATGGTGTACACCAGCGATGATCCTATTATTGCTAAACGCCTGGAAGAAATGGGTTGTGTGGCGGTTATGCCGCTGGCCGGTTTGATTGGTTCCGGCCTGGGGATCTGTAATCCGCATAATATCCGCCTGATCATTGAAAATGCTGAGGTGCCTATTCTGGTGGATGCTGGTGTGGGTACGGCATCAGATGCCGCCATTGCCATGGAGCTGGGCTGTGATGCGGTGTTAATGAATACCGCTATTGCCGGAGCTAAAAATCCGGTATTGATGGCATCGGCCATGAAAAAAGCCATTGAAGCCGGCCGTGAAGCCTTCCTGGCCGGACGGATGCCGAAAAAAGCCTATGCAAGCGCATCCTCCCCGATTGACGGCACGTTTTTTTAATTGCGTCTAAATACGGATTGTTACTGTGGCTGTAGAACATCCCCGCACCATTAAAAGCTATGTGGTTCGTTCAGGGCGCATGACGCCCGGGCAGGAAAAAGCCTACCAGGAAAACTGGTCACAATATGGTGTAGAAGCGGACGGTCGGATGCTGGATTTTCAGCAACTCTATGGCCGGGATGCTCCGATTATTCTGGAAATCGGCTTTGGTATGGGGGACTCCCTGTTTGAAATGGCTGTGAATAATCCGCATAACAATTATCTGGGTATCGAGGTACATAAACCGGGAGTAGGCCGGTTACTGGGTAATATTAAAAAGCAAGCACTTACTAACCTGAAAGTAATGAAGTCTGATGCCATTGAGGTATTAAGCAAGCAGATCCCTGATGAAAGTTTAAGCGCCGTGTACCTGTTTTTTCCCGATCCCTGGCATAAAACCCGGCATCACAAACGGCGTATTGTGCAGGATGAATTTATCCAGCGGGTACGACAGAAATTGCAGCCGGGCGGGCAGTTTCATATGGCAACGGACTGGCAGAATTATGCCGAACATATGCTGGAACATATGCAAAGGGCCGAAGGTTTTGACAATGCATCACCTGATGGAACCTATATCCCCCGACCGGACTATCGCCCGATCACCAAGTTTGAACGGCGAGGCGAGCGCCTGGGACATGGTGTCTGGGATATATTATTTACTAAAACTGCAGTACCATGAATCTCACCATTGATCTGATACCGGCAACATGGATTATTCTGGCCGATTTTTTATTGCTGCCGATACTGTTTCTGGCTTTTTATACCTTTCCAAAACAATGGTTCAGTCGCCATTACAATATCTTTTTTGCCACCTGTGTAGTATTAATGCTGCTCTGGTCCATGAAGGCCGGCATTCATACTGGAATGGAATACCATTATCTCGGGGCAACCCTGCTGACCCTGATGTTCGGCTGGCAACTGGCGTTGCTGGGAGTAATGATTGAGGTCGGCGTTCTGGTGATCCGGGATGTCATCGAATGGCAGGTATTTGCAGCCAATGTGTTTTTAATGGGCATTATCCCCATCACCATTACCAGCATAGTACTAAAACTGGTAGAACGGATTGAACCCAACCATTTTATTA
Source organism: Gammaproteobacteria bacterium (assembly GCA_027009375.1). Taxonomy (GTDB): domain Bacteria; phylum Pseudomonadota; class Gammaproteobacteria; order GRL18; family GRL18; genus JANELJ01. Next base: position 9,251 of record JALVDE010000158.1, on the reverse strand, counting down.
TCTACTTTTTTATCGGCATGTTTGCCAATGCCATGATCACCATTGCCGCTTCGGTTTATATCGCCTCAATGGTCATGGTAGCCAGCGGTACCTATAGCTATGCCTTCGTCACCTATGAATATACCCCCTATATCTTCCTGATGATCTACCCCGAAGCCTTCCTGACCGGCCTGGCCATGATTATCCTGATTGTAAACCACCCCCAATGGGTCCGCTCCTTTGACGACAATAAATACCCCTATGGAAGCAAGGATTAAAAATATCATCCACTCCTTCCCATTTGGGAGTGTGGGCAAAAGTGCTATACTCTTTCTCAAAGCAGGTTAGCGCTGAGCGCTGAGCGCTGAGAAAGAGCTTAAGAGCCAGAGTAAAATTAATTTTAGGGTTTTCTTGGCAGGGTAGTTTTTATGAATATCATTTTTTGCTCAACGCTCAACGCTCAACGCTCAACGCTCAACGCTCAACGCTCAACGCTCAACGCTAAATCTAGCTTCAAACCGCCCAAAATGGCATAATACCCATGTTTTTCAGCACCCCCATTACTTTTTTACAGGACATTATATTATGGCAATTGTCGAGTTTGATCAGGAGCTTATTAAGCGTTACGACAAGGCGGGACCGCGTTATACCTCCTATCCAACGGCAGTACAGTTCAGTGAAGACTACACGGTAGAGACTTATAAAGCTTTTGCTGAAAAATCCAATCACTCAGGTAAAGCACTGTCGCTTTATTTTCATATTCCTTTTTGCGATACCGTCTGTTTCTACTGCGGCTGCAACAAGGTGGTCACCAAGGACCGTTCCAAAGCGGCGCCTTATCTGGAACGGGTGCATAAAGAAATAGCCATGCAGGCTGAATTATTTGATCCGGCACGTAAGGTAAATCAGCTGCACTGGGGCGGCGGTACGCCGACTTTTATCAGTCATAATGAAATGCGCCAGTTAATGGCCGTGACCCGCAGGCATTTTAATCTGCATGATGATGATTCCGGGGAATACTCCATAGAAATTGACCCGCGGGAAGTCAGCCGGGACAGTATCGCCCTGTTAAGAGAGCTGGGCTTTAACCGCATGAGCCTGGGGGTTCAGGACTTTAACCCGGCAGTACAGAAAGCCGTTAATCGTATTCAGAGCCGTGAACAGACCATGGCGGCTCTGACGGCGGCGCGGGAAGAAAATTTTAAGTCCATCAGCGTGGATCTGATTTACGGTCTGCCGCTGCAGACCGTAGAGAGCTTTGATAAAACCCTGGATGAACTGATAGACATCAGTCCTGACCGGGTGTCTGTTTTTAACTATGCCCATTTACCGGAGCGCTTTAAGCCCCAGCGCCGTATTAATGTGGAAGATCTGCCGCCGGCTTCAGCCAAGCTGGAAATTTTCAAACATTGTATGACCAAACTGACCGATGCCGGCTATGTTTATATCGGTATGGATCATTTTGCCAAACCGGAAGATGAGCTGAGTATTGCCCAGAAAAACGGCGAACTGTACCGTAATTTCCAGGGTTATGCCACTCATGCGGACTGTGATTTAGTGGGTATCGGCATTACATCTATCGGTACTATTGCCAATAGTTTTGCGCAGAATGTCCGTACCATGGATGAATACTATGCCCGCATTGATGCCGGTGAACTGGCCATATTCCGCGGTGTTGAAATTGATGATGATGATCTGATCCGCCGGGAAGTTATTATGCAGTTAATCTGTCATTTCAAACTGAAATTTGAAACCATTGAAAAACGTTTCGGCATTGACTTTAAACGCTATTTTGCCAATGAACTCGAACGTTACCAGGTCATGGTGGAAGATGGCCTTATCACCCTGGATGAACAGGGGATTGAGGTTACAGCCAGAGGCCGTCTGCTGATCCGTAATATCTGCATGGTGTTTGACCGTTATATTAAACCGAATCAGGAAACCCAGCGTTTTTCCAAACTGATTTAAGAGCAGAATTTTTATTATCGTCTATACTTCCCCGCAGGTATAGGGACGAAATTTTCTGTAACTCACCTGTATCCTGTTTTTAAGGCTTCAATTTATTACTGTAAAGTGCTTGAAAACAGATTCTTCAAGACAAAAACTTCAAGATATTTGAGTTTATATTGTGTTGCATAATTAAACAGTTCGTTCCCTGTTGTCTATATTAGAAAAAAATACTTAATAAATTCTTATTCTGGCCGATATATAAGGATATAAGAATTTATTAAATTTAAATAATTTTAAAGTGTGGTTGCTATGTTAAATATTAGTATTAAGTCAAAATTATACGGGTTACTTGCCGTTATTATTATTATGTTAATTGTCTCTTCTTTTATGACTTACCGGGCAATTATTCCGGTTCACGATGGCTGGTATGACTACCTGGATAATGTAGCCAAACGCCAGAGTCTGTTAATGGATATTAAGTCTCAGTTCGGTTATGGAGGTACCATCCATAATTTTAAAAACTATGTCCTGCGCGGTAAGGAAAAATACCATAAACGTTTAGATGATAATTTTAATAATCTGGAGAAAGCTATTCAGAGCTACCTGTCTCTGGACGGCATCACAGCTGAAGAACGTCAGGCTCTGTCGGCTATTAAAAGTGTGGCTAATAATTATCGTAAAGAGTCTGAAGTTGCCCATAAACTGATTGCACAGGGCAAAACAGCCCAGGAAGTGGATGCTATTGTTAAAGTCAGCGATAAACCGGCATTTGAAGCGTTTAAGGTTCTGGATAAGGTTTATCAGGAACTAACAGACAAGGAATCTTCTTACTTAAGTGAAAGTATTGATCATACTGTCAGTTCCAGTGTCTGGATATCGGTTTTCCTGATTATCCTGGTTTCTATTTCTTTATTACTGATTATCCGGGTTATTACCCAGCGTATTGGCATTATCCGTTCAGAACTAAAAAAAATTGAAACCAATAATGATCTGCGGGTGCGTCTGGATACCAGTACTAACGATGAGATCAGTGACCTGTCCTCATCTGTCAATGCTTTGCTGGAACGTTTCAGTGGGATGATTAATGACATAATCATGGCCTCTGTTGATGTCGGTGTTGAGTCGTCTAGTCAGTCTGTTATTATTGAGCAAACCGTAAAAGGTGTCCATCAGCAGCATAATAAAATTGAGCTGGTCACTCAGTTAATGAAGAATATGAGTGAAACAGTCCAAAATGTTTCCATTAATGCCGAGCAGGCGGTAACTGCGGCAGAACTGGCTAACAGCGGTATCGATCGCGGTGGAGAGCAGATGAGGGGGTTGATTAACACCATGGGCGATCTGAATAAGCGGATTGAACAGGCCAGTGAAACCATTTCACTGCTGGAGCAGGAAAGCCAGGAAATCAGCAGTGTACTGGAAGTGATTCACGGTATCTCTGAACAGACTAACTTACTGGCACTTAATGCCGCTATTGAAGCGGCCCGGGCTGGTGAGCAGGGACGTGGTTTTGCGGTGGTTGCTGATGAGGTTCGGGCACTGGCGGCCAGAACCAAAGATTCAACCGATGAAATTCGCAATATGATTGAGCGCTTGCAGGGACAGGTGGCTTCGGCCGTTAAGGCTATGGATGACAGCCGTAATGATACCGGCAAGAGTTCTGAACAGGCCAGTGAAACCGGAAATACACTTAATGAGGTTACTGAGGATATTCAGAAAATGTCCCGGGCCATGGAGCAGATAGCCAGGACATCCGGAGAGCAGTTTAAAGTCTCCATCGAAATGAATGAGCATATTGGAGCCATTCAGGATGAAGCTGTAAATACCGCTAAACTGGCGGATAAAACCCTGGTTGCAACCGGCCATATCGGCCAGAAAACCGAGCTGTTATGTGTTAAAGCCGGGCAGTTTAAAATTGATAATACCCAGGCGCAGCTTGAGCAGGCTAAAGCTGCGCATCTGGCCTGGAGAAGCAAGCTGATGTCCTATCTCAGTGGTGAACTGAGCCTGGAAAGCAACGAACTCGGCTCTCACCGGGATTGTCATCTGGGACAATGGTATTATTCAGAGGGATTGAAAACCTTTTCCCATATTCCGGAGATGAAAGAACTGGAGCCTCCCCATGAAGAAATACACAGAGTAATCCATAATGTAGTGGATTATAAGCAGGCCGGGGACAATGATAAGGCCTTAAAAGAGTTTGAAAAAGTAACCCCTTTATCCGCTCAGATTGTTGAAATTATTGACCGGATTATTACTAAGCTTTAGGTCTCAGGTGGGGACTTGAGTTTCAGATGAATCATTAGCACCGGGTTTTGCTTATAATCCTTGCGCACTTCCCAGGCGTAAGGGGTAAAACCCAGCTGCTGATAAAATAACAGGGCGGTGGTATTGCGGTTGAAGCAGGAGAGGTGTATTTCTCTGAGTTTTAACTGCTCAAAGCCCTGTTTCAGCATCTGTTTTATTAATAACCCGCCATAACCTTTCTGGCGTTCTTCAGCCCGGATAATGACATTACCAATAAAGGCCACTTTTCTGTTTTCTACGTTATAAAAGTTGGCAAAACCGATGAGTCTGTCGTTTTTAAGCATGGCAGTGGACTGGTAGCGCTCGCTCAGCTGTTTCTGTAATTGCTTCAGGGTTAAAGGAAAGTGTGCGGAAGGGAAAAAATAAAACAGTTCTTCCTCGGATTGAGGAAAAGCCAGCAGTTCCGGCAGGTCATTATGGTCGGCAGAGCGAAATGAAATAGTTTCTTTGCTCATAAGCTCTGCTGCCGGTTTATTCAGGATTAAGCCTGTGCTGTATAAAGATGGGTCAGTTCATTATGCAGCAGACGCAAGGCCTTGCCGCGATGACTGATCTGGTTTTTTACCGCCGGGTCCAGCTGGGCAGATGACATATTATACTCAGGCACCCAGAACAGCGGATCATAACCAAAACCATTATCGCCCACCTGTTCTTTCATAATAATACCTTCCCAGGCGGCCTGACAGATAATGGGCGTAGGATCCGCTGCATGGCGCATATACACCAGGATGCACTGGTAGCGAGCCGTGCGCAAAGCCTCGTCATCCACATCCTTAAGTTCATCCAGCAGTTTCAGGTTATTGTTTTTGTCCGTATCACCGGTACCATAATCCTTGCTGCCTTCCAGGGTTGAATAGCGGGCAGAGTAAATGCCGGGAGCACCGTTAAGATAATCCACTTCGATACCGGAGTCGTCCGCAATCGCCGGCATACCGGTAATTTCAGCCGCATGACGGGCTTTAATAATGGCATTTTCAACAAAGGTAGTACCGGTTTCCGGTACATCGCCGACACCCAGTTCAGACTGGGGGACAATATTCAGCCCCAGATCCTTAAACATGGTCACAAATTCCCGTACCTTGCCCTTATTGCCGCTGGCTAATACAATTTTTTTATCAAGTCCCATAGTTTTCCTGTTGCTTTAAATTAAGCTATTTAGGCCTGATCTTTCAGTGCCTCATTCTGCCTTTCAATTAAGTGGGCAATGCCCTTTTTACCCAGTTCCAGCATGGCATTCAGTTCATCGGGCTGAAAGGCATGACCTTCAGCCGTGCCCTGTACTTCAATAAAACCACCGGCTTCATTCATGACAATATTCATATCGGTTTCAGCATTACAGTCTTCGGCATAGTCCAGGTCCAGTACCGGCTGGCCCTTGTAGATACCTACAGAAATAGAAGCCACCTGACCATGGAGCGGGTTTTTGCTGATCATCTGTTTTTCCAGCATATAATTCACTGCATCCACCAGTGCTACATAAGCCCCGGTAATGGAAGCCGTGCGGGTACCGCCGTCGGCCTGAATAACATCACAGTCCAGGGTAATGGTGTTTTCTCCCAGGGCTTCCAGATCCACAACGGCTCTCAGGGAGCGGCCTATCAGGCGCTGAATTTCCATGGTACGGCCGCCCTGTTTGCCCGAAGAAGCTTCCCGGCGCATTCTGCTGCCGGTGGAGCGGGGCAGCATACCGTATTCGGCGGTAACCCAGCCCTGTCCTTTGCCGCGTAAAAAACCGGGTACTCTGTTTTCAACAGAAGCAGTGCACAGCACTTTGGTTTCCCCGCTTTCAATTAACACGGAACCTTCAGCGTGTTTGGTGTAGTTGCGGGTGATTTTGACGTCGCGCTGTTCGTCATTGGCTCGGCCGCTGGGGCGCAGAGTACCATTAGAGCTCATATAAAATTCCTGTATTAAAGTAGTTACTTTCCCATTTAGGGGGGGTAGAATTATAGCATTTCACGGGTAGAAATTGTTACAGGCTTTTACCTAATTTCATTAAATTCTAATAAAAGGGTTGACTTTACCGAACGGTCAACTAATATAAAGATATGTCCAGAGGTCAGCAAACGAAGCAGCGTTTATTGGATAGTGCCCAGCAGTTAATGTATTCACGCAGTTATAGTGATGTCGGGGTGCAGGAGATCTGCAAGGATGCAAAGGTACAGAAAGGCAGTTTTTATCATTTTTTTCCGTCCAAAAGTGCTTTGACGGTAGAGGTGCTGGAACAGCTTAAAATGCAGATGATAGAAAATATTCTATTACCGGCATTTGCCAAAGATTTAACTCCGGCTAAACGTTTTGAACGTTTTATAGAATATGCGTACCAGTACCAGGTGCAGTTAAAGGAGGAGTACGGCTATGTCCTCGGCTGCCCCATGGGCAATATTGCCCTGGAAATGAGTACCCAGGATGAAACCATCCGTAAAAAAGTAGAGTTGTTATTTGAGTCTATTTTCGAAGTCTTTGTGGATGTCCTGGAAGATGCCAGGGCTGCCGGTGAGCTGGAAAACAACAGCGATATTAATGAACTGGCACAGGCGGCTCTGGCTTATGGCGAAGGCGTATTAATGCTGGCCAAAACCAGAAATGATCCGGAACTGATTAAACGACTGTTACCTAAAGTGGCAGATTTAATCGGTCTTAAAAGTACCACTTAGTCCCTTCTCCCTTTGGGAGAAGGTTAGAATGAGGGAGCATTGCTCCTTTTATTTTACTCTAAAACTAAACCGACCGGTCATCTTTAATTTTAAAGGTGATCCATAACCTGGAAGCGGGCATTTTGCCCGCAACAAATCGTTTTAATAAGGAGCAAAACCATGCAAACAGAAGTACCTGCCAATAATCAATCTGTAGCGAGTAACCTGTTAATTAAACCGGAAGAACTGGACAACTGGTTTCACCAGAAATTTACTGAAGAAATGCAGAAATATCAGGACAATAAAACCCCTTCCATGACTATTATTGCCACAAAAGGGACTATGGATATGGCTTATCCACCGTTTATTCTGGCTTCAACGGCTGCCGCTTTAGGCTGGGATGTATCGGTATTTTTTACTTTTTACGGGTTGGAGCTACTTAAAAAAGACTTACAGTTAAAAGTCAGCCCCATGGGTAATCCGGCCATGCCTATGAAAATGCCCTTTGGCCCGCAATGGCTACAGAATATTAATATGAATATTCCTAATGCCCTGGTCACTAATATTCCGGGCTTTGAAAATATGGCTACGGCTATGATGGAGCAGACCACAAAATCTAAAGGTGTGGCCAGTATTGCTGAGCTGAGGGAAATGTCTGTTGAAGCCGGTGTCAATATGGTGGCCTGTCAGATGACGGTAGATTTATTTAATTATGCTCAGGATGAATTTATTGATGAAGTCAGTGAATGGGTTGGAGCTGCCAGCTTCCTGCCAAAGGCTGCTAAAGCCGATGTCAGTCTGTTTATTTAGCTTTTTTCCACAATGAACTGAAGCTCAGCCTGTCCAGGAAGGAAGAGGTTTCTTCAATGTCAGGCAGATCTTCAAGCATGTCCAGCAGTTCGTCACAGGTCTGCGGACGTAAGCGCTGATCCGGCTCCATGGCCCAGTCTATGGCCTGCAGCAGGGTCGGACTGTATTTCTTTTTAAAGGCTTCGACAGCTGGTTTCATGGGATCGTTATCCATACGTTTACTGGCTGCCGGCGGCGGCTTGCCTTCAATGCAGCTGCGCATGGTGGCGCCAATGGCGTAAATATCGGTCCAGGTGCCCATATAACCGCGTTCGGTGATCTGTTCAATAGGGGCAAAACCGGAGGTAGCCACAATACGTGCATCGTACAGCCGGGTTTTCATTTTTTCCCTCACTGCGCCAAAATCCAGCAATAAGGGACGACCGCCCTGGCGTAAATGAATATTACTGGGTTTAATATCCAGGTGCAGCAGATTGCGATCGTGTAATAGTTTGACACCGGATAGCAGCTGAGGAAATACCTTACGCAGCAGTTTTTCGCTTAAATTACCCTTGTACTTGTGTATATAGTCCTGCAGGTTGACACCCTTTTCATCTTTCATCACCATATAAGCGGTGCCATTGGTCTGAAAAAAGTTGGTGACATCAACAATATTGGGGTGCTTCAGGGTTGCCAGAGTACTGGCTTCCTGAAAAAAAAGCTTGCGTCCCTTGTTATAGGATTCCGGTGCAGAGGGGTCCAGACTGACGACTTCAGTATTATTAACCCGCTTCGCCAGTTTTTTGGGCATAAACTCCTTGATAATCACCGTTTGCTCAGGTTCTGCTTCCAGGTGCGCATTGTAAACAATACTGAATCCACCACCACCGAGCACACTATCGATAATATATTCATCGACTTTGGTTCCTGCAGGTAATGGTGAAGTATTATGCTCCATACAGCTTTTTAATCCTTAAGTGCAAATTTTTGTCCACTCCTAATTATAGGAGTATAGCAGTAGAAATACTATGTACTGTGCTACAATCTCTAGATACTATTCATTTCCAGAATCTTATTTTATAAGGATACATTTATGGTAAGAAGTATGACCGCCTACGCCCATCAGGAAGAAAAACAGTCCTGGGGTAGTCTGGATATTGAGCTGCGCAGTGTTAATCATCGTTTCCTGGAAATTAATACCCGTCTGCCTGAAGAACTGCGGCCTATGGAAATGAAACTGCGAAACCACATTAAGGAAAAAATTAAACGTGGAAAGCTGGATCTGACCATAAAATTGCAAATACAGAGCAGTGGTGAGAATAAAATTTACTTTAATCAGGAACTGGCAGCCCAGGTCGCTAAAACCCTGCATGAAATTGACAAGCTTATTTATAATGCGGCCCCGGTAAATGCCATTGATATTCTTAACTGGCCCGGTGTACAGGAAAGCCGGGGAGTGGATGCGGACGCTCTGGAGCAGGCGATTTTTCCATTACTGGATAATGTGCTGAATGATTTACTGGAGGGCAAGGAGCGTGAAGGGGATGCCTTAAAGGCAATGATTTTACAGCGCTGCTCGCAGATGCGTGA
>JALVDE010000157.1 GCA_027009375.1 Gammaproteobacteria bacterium | reverse complement strand
TGTGATTCGGTGAATGCCACCATCCAGGCCATGGAAAACCATCAGCCCACCAGTATTACTGCAGAACTGCAGCCTGAAGAACAGCAAATTGTTCTACAGGAACTTAAAGCCATTATGTCTGTTTACAACCAGTAATTTTCTGTAACTACTCAGCGTATTCATCTTTTGCACCATTTCGGCGTTACTTTCGTACTCAATCCGGTTAACTGCTTCACAGCTTTTCTCTGCTTACCTGTCATTAATAATCTTTATTGCTATAATTCTGAAACAGGCATTTAAATCTAAATAATAAAAACTAAAAACTCAATATACGCAGTTAATGAAGGTATCTTGCAATGGATATAAGCAAATTTCTCCAGTTAATGGTGGATGAAGAAGCATCTGACCTGTTTTTCAGTACCCACGCCAATGTTTCCATGAAGGTAATGGGAAAACTGCGCCCGGTCAGTAAACAGAAACTCACATCAGAACAGGTTCAGGCTATTTTATTTAACCTGGTGGATGAAGAAAAACTACAGGAATTCCATGATACTCTGGAGCTGAATTTTGCCATTTCCCTGCCTGAAATTGGCCGTTTTCGTGCCAATGCTTTTCGTCAGCGTGGCGATATTGCCCTTGTTATCCGTCATATTAAAACTGAAATCCCTAAGGTATCAGATATTAACCTGCCGCCTATTCTAAATGATCTGGTGGCTCATAAAAATGGCCTGATAATGGTAGTCGGTGCTACCGGTTCAGGCAAGTCCACCTCGCTGGCCGCCATGATAGGTTATCGTAATGCCAATATTGGCGGTCATATTCTGACCATTGAAGATCCCGTGGAATTTATCCATTCCCATAAAAAAGCCATTGTTAATCAGCGGGAAGTTGGCCTGGATACCCTGAACTACAGTAATGCTCTAAAAAATGCCATGCGTGAAGCACCTGATGTGATCCTTATCGGGGAAGTCAGGGACTCTGAAACCATGGAACATGCCATGGCTTATGCGGATACCGGCCACCTGTGTTTAACCACTCTACACGCCAGTAATGCTCTTCAGTCTCTGGATCGTATTTTTAACTTTTTCCCTAAAAATGCCCACCGCCAGTTATCCGAAGATTTATCCAGAAACCTGCGGGCCATTATTTCTCAACGCCTGATCCCCGGAAAAGACGGTAATCTCTACCCTGCTGTAGAAGTACTGATTAATACACCCTATGTCACTGAAATTCTGCAGCAGGGTAAACTGGAAAAACTGCCCGAGGCCATGGAACAGGGCGCTAAATACGGTATGGCAACCTTTGATGAAGTACTATACAAAATGTATAAGGCTGGCACCATTGATGTTAAAACAGCCCTGGAATATGCCGACTCCTATAATAACCTGCAGCTGAAGATCCGTATGAGTGACGGCAGTGCCGGGGATGAGGTATTTTCAGATATTGAGTTTTAAGAGACAGGCAATAGATTCCAGGTGAAAGGTTTTAGTTGATCAAGAGTTCTTGTTTCAGGGGAGGAATTGTTCCCAGTGGATGGTTTTATCTCCAAAAACAAAAAAATGGGGGTTTAGCAGAGAGTCCTTGTTATTGTAACTCAGGCGCTGCATCTGCAGATCGGTAATCCGGCCGCCGGCTTCTTCGACTATACACTGGGCGGCGGCCGTGTCCCATTCTGAAGTCGGGCCCAGGCGGACGTAAAGATCGGCCTTACCTTCTGCTATCAGGCAAGATTTTAGTGAACTGCCCAGAAACGTCATGCCATAGCCCTTAAAATGCCTCTCTACATTTTTCAGATAGGCCAGCAATGCCGGACTACGGGAAGAACGGGTACCGGCTATCATAGGGTATTCAGGGCAGTGTTCTCTGACATGCAGCGGTCTGGCCTCATCATTATTTTCCAGCCTGAAGGCACCGTTCTGTACGCAGGCATAATAACAGACCTGCCGTACCGGGCTGTACACCACACCGATAACAGGATAGTGCCGGTGGATCAGGGCGATATTAATACTGAACTCCCCGCTGCGTTCAATAAAGGCCCGGGTACCGTCCAGCGGGTCCACCAACCAGTAGGTTTCCCAGCTTTGTCTCCGGGCAAAATCCACTTCTTCTGACTCTTCGGACAGAACAGGAATATCCGGAGTTAATAAGGACAGTTTTTTTACAATCTGATCATTAGCGGCCAGATCAGCACAGGTCACCGGAGTATTGTCTTTTTTATTATTCACCTGAAAACTGGAACGGTAAATTTCCAGAATACACTGCCCCACATCGCGCGTTAAATCAATAACCTCAGGCATCCAGTTTCTTAAGGCAATTTTTAAACTCTCCGAAAGTTCCGGTTCTGAATATTGAGCTTTCTTAGAACGGTCAGGTTCAGACATAATCAGTCTCGCTGTTCCAGCACACTACGGACAATAAAGGCTGCGGCAATGGTACGGGCTTCTGTAACATCATTCTGCATAGCCAGTTGTTCAAATTCTGCAATAGGCCAGGTGGTTACCTCCAGCGGTTCCGGCTCGTCACCATCCAGCTGTGCCGGATACAGATCTTCTGCCAGTACCACATGCGTCAGATGCCCCATATAACCGGGTGCCAGGGTCATGGATTTAATATGTGTCAGCTTGCGGGCCGCAAAACCGATTTCTTCCTGTAATTCCCGGTTGGCCGCTTCTTCAATGGGCTCATCACTTTCTATACGTCCCTTGGGAAACATCAGTTCATAACGTTCAACGCCCGCACTGTATTCCCGAACCATATAAACGGTATGTGGATCTTTAAGCGCAACCACCAGCACCCCGCCGCGGCTGGAGCCTTTCAGACGCTCATATTCAACTTCATTACCATTACTGAAGGTAATCTCCATTTGCTCAATCTGAAACAAACGGCTTTTTGCAATGACTTTGCTGGCCGTTATCCGAGGTAGTTTATCGGTCACTAAAAAACCTTTTTACTAAGTTGACTTAATATTGAATCCGTTAAGTCATTAAATGACAGGCATATATCTTGTTATTTGGCTTAAATGTTATAATAGCAGTTTTTTTATATGGAAAACAGGAACAGCCAATGTTGGACTGGAGTGAAATTGACAGCGTTTTTCTGGACATGGACGGCACTTTGCTGGATCTCCATTTTGATAATCATTTCTGGCTGGATCATGTCCCCAGACGGTATGCTGAAAAAAACAACCTGACCAAAGAGCAGGCTCTGGATGAACTCATTCCGCGCTTTCGCTCCATTGAAGGCACCATTAACTGGTATTGTGTCGATTACTGGACCCATGAACTGGGTCTGGATATTGCCCTGCTTAAAGAAGAAGTCCAGCATCTGATCCAGGTACACCCTTATGTTACAGAGTTCCTGGAACGTCTGGCTCAACAGGAAAAACGCAGGGTTCTGGTTACTAATGCCCATCAGAAAAGCCTGGCTCTGAAAATGAAAAACACCCCCCTGGCCGGACTGCTGGATAAAATTATCAGCGCCCATGAACTGGGCCTGCCCAAGGAAGAAGTTAGCTTCTGGGAAAAACTCGCCGCAATAGAAAAATACAACCCTGCCCGCACCCTGTTAATTGACGATAACCTCACGGCACTACGTTCTGCCAAAGAATACGGCATCGGACACTTACTGGCTATTTACAAACCTGACAGCAAAGCGGATATTAAGGATGTGGGGGAGTTTCGGGCGATTCATTCGTTTGAGGATATAATGCCGTAAGAGCAGCGTTGAGCGTTGAGCGTTGAGCGTTGAGCGTTGAGCGTTGAGCGTTGAGCGTTGAGCGTTGAGCGTTGAGGGGTGAG
>JALVDE010000156.1 GCA_027009375.1 Gammaproteobacteria bacterium | reverse complement strand
CAAACGATGGCTGTCCACTACATCATTAAGAAAATCCATAATAATTCCAAGATACCCATAAAAAAAGTATTACTGGACAGCCATAATTTATGGATGTTATTTAACGGATGTCTCTTTATTAGCTTCTTTGTATCAACTGACTCTGAATCCAGAGAGGATTTCTACGTATTGGCAAAATAGCTATCACATAAGCAATTTAATTTTTCACATAATAGTAAACAGCATAAGGAAACCGTTTTGAAAGCATACGGTAAAAACCAAAGTCTTTTCTATGAATACCTGCATAAATAAATAAAGATTCAATATCAGCAATTAAGCTGTCCCAAAAATATTCGCCAACACCTGGTTGATTTAAATCGTAAAATTCTTTACCCGCATCAAGATCATTTTCAGCATCTGTTAATACAAATACGTCTTTGACCATCATGAGCGGTGTTTTGTTTTTAATTTTTTAATGGAGACAAATTCAGCTTCACCATTTTCAATCTTTGATTTTCTTTCAGCAAGAACATTTTTATGCCATTGAGGGGATTCAATATTAGTTTCATCATGAAGTAAAGAATCCCATATGGCTTCCATTATTTTAAGACGCTCAGTAGTGCTCATTTTTTTAATTTCAGTTGAATCCATTTAAGCTACCTTTTTATTAAGCCAGGAGTATTACAGAACAGCCGTAATTTCATTTTCAATAAATCGATACACACTAATTATACGGCAGTGCTTCTCTAACACCTGAATTATCTTCCAGTCGGGAAACTTCGCGGCATTCTGAACTGAGCAGCAGGCCTTCTCGATAGCAGTTCATGGCTTCGACGGAATCATCGAGTTGTTGTTCATAGAGTTCGCCCAGTACCTGGTAGGCTTCGGTGCTGGGGGACACGTTGATGCTTTCAAGCAGATAGTCTCTGGCCTTGCCCCATAGCTGGTTATAAATGCTTAAACGGCCCAGGGTCAGCAGCAGTTCGGCACTGCGGCCATTATCGCTGAGCCAGGATTCGGCGGTTTCCAGCTGTTTGGCGACGTCTTTTTCTCTGGCCTGGCCATACAGTAATAACAGCGGTGCATACCAGTGATGTTTGATGCCTTCCTTGATCAGTTCAATGGCTTCTTCTTCCTCGCCAACGGACAGTAATAGCTGGCAGTAGAAATAAATCATGTCCGGTTCATTCTGGGTCTGTTTGGGCAGACGTTTCCATAGTGCTTTGAGTTCACCCAGATTTTTTTCCTGCAGTGCCTGTTTCATCAGCTGCTGAATAAGGGATTTTTCAAACTTGTTGATCAGGTGGGGTTCAAAAATATGGTTCTTTTTCAGTTCCGGCAGAAGTTCTTCCAGATCTTTCCAGCTATTAAGCTGCTGGTAAACGGAAAACAGCATTTTTAACATCTGCTTATGTTTTGGCGCCACGGTTCTCAGGTGCATTAAAGTGGCCAGAGCCTGTTCAGGCTGACCGTCTTTTATCTGCAGTTCGGCCTGGGTCAGGCCAATGGCAATATCTGCGCTGGGATCGCTTTTGTGCGCCTGCAGCAGGTAATTATCACGCCGGCGCTGCTCGCCTTCTTCCTGTGCTGCCCGGGCGGCGGCCAGGTAATTTAAAATAGGCATGCCGCTGCTGTTGGCGCTTTTGCGCAGGTGCTTTTCTGCTTCCCGCCAGTTGCCTTCGGCCAGTTCTATATAGCCGCGGTTGCAGTTCTGGATAGCCTTTATGGTATTGCGATTATGCGCCCAGCTCGATACCTTGCCGGGAAACTTGATGGTTTTAACCAGCAGATAAACCAGCAGTAAAATACCGGCAATAATTGCCGTCAGAACACTGATTAAAAAGACCAGAGTGCCTTCCACACTCCAGTCACCCCGGCTCAGCAGGGCGTAGCCCGGATCTTCTTTAGCCAGTAAGGCAATATAGGCCGCTGCAATAAGAAACAGCAGTGCATAAAACAGCAGTCTGATCATGAGTTGCCCTCTTGCTGTTTTTCAAGTTCTTTCTGATAACTGCGCAGCAGTTTTATTGAGCGCGAAATATCCGGCATGGTACTGGTAATATGCATTTTCTGCAGATTGGTCAGATCATTTATGGTCTGACTGACTCTGGGTACCTCCGTATCAAAATAATCCTGCAGCCACTGAACCGCTTCCTGCAGACTGTCACTGAACAGACTCTGCTGGCCCATCAATAAGGCTCTGCGGGCCGTTTCCAGTTTTAGCTGTAAATTCTGCTGTAAAAAGAACTGTTCTTTGGGCGTCATCAGAGGTTTGGGTTTTTCATCCAGCTTGCGAAATACCACCAGACTGCGCAGTTCATGTAAAAAGGCCTTGCTGGCCTGCTCTACGGTCACCTTGTCTTCAGCAGCTTTTTTCTCCACCAGCTCAGCCACTTTCTTTTTGCTGTCAATCTGGGAATATTTAATGGGCAGTTGCGGTACTACCTTGATAATACTGGCCAGACTGGCTGACATACCGACAATGTCCGGCTGCTGCAGGGCTTTAAGGGTCTGGATTTCATCACGGATCTGGGTTCTGGTTTCAATGGTGCCCGGATCGCCGGTATCCAGCAGGCGGGCATCGGCTGCTTCCAGCGCTGCTATGGCTGTAGCGACATCATGCTGCAGTTTCAGGCTGTGATTGGCCACCAGTAATAAATACTCGACTTCTTCCAGTACCCAACCAATGCGTTCCCGGCCTTTCTGTTTAAACAGTACCTCGATAGACTGCAGCATCTGCTGATTGCTGACTTCCAGTTTTTTAGACAGGGCTTCTGTTACTTTCTGTTGCTGAGATACCTGAGCCTGAAAGTGCTGTTGATCGGAGCTGACCCTGGCCATTTTATCCGTCAGGTTCATTAGACTGGCCTGCATATCACCACTGACTTTAGTGCTGAGTTGTGACAGATTATTGCGGATATTTTCCTGCTGCTGACTGACTTCTGCACGCACCTGTTCCAGCTTTTGAGACAGTAAAAAAGTAATACCGGCGGCGGCCAGTGAAATCACCACAGCCAGAAAAATAAACGCCGTCGCTGCACCTGAGCCTGACTTTGCCTGTTCTGTTTCAGCGGTTTCCTGCTCCTGTTGCGGATTATTAGCTGCCTGTTGGGCCATTTGTTTTTCCATACCTGTTCTCTTGGTTTTTATGTTTTTTAGGGGTTGTTTAATAGCTTGTCTGCAACCCCCTCAATCCCCCTTCTGAAGAAGAAGGGGGAGGTAGCATGGCTAACTTAATTTATTATTTGAAAGCCATTTGAACACTGCATCAAACAGTGCTTTATCTGATGCTTTTTCTGCTATTAATATATCGCCCTTAAAGCCGGCATCACGGGCGGCACGGGCCATTTTTTCTGTTACCACCACCAGCGGCTTCTGCCATAAGTGCTGTAACTGCGCTTTATCCAGATGCTGTTGACACAGGGTCAGTAAATTGCTCAGGGCTTCATTACTGGTTAAGGTGATAATATCCGCCTGCTGTGACCATATCCGGCTAAACTCAGTGTTTGTATATTCCGGCAGCACACGCTGGTAAACTTCGGCATAAGTGACCTCAGCACCCCGCTGCCGCAGTTTATCGGCCAGCAGTTCCCGGCCGCCATTGCCGCGAAATATAATAATTTTTTTCTGTTCTACCTTATCCTGCTGCAGGTCGCTATGGGCCAGCAGGGCTTCACTATTATACTGCCCCTGAGGCACAATATCCGCTGTTCTGCCGCTAAGTGCCTGTAATTTTCCGGCACTGGCCTGACCAATGGTGACCAGTTTAAGTTTATCAGGTATTTTGCCCTGAGCAAGAATGGCCTGCAAACCGAACTGTACCGCATTGGGACTGATAAACACGGCAAAATCATAGCTATCCAGGTTTTTAATGTCTGCCTGTAATGGCTTTTTCAGCGGCACAATTTCAATCACCGGCAGCCGGAGCGCCCGGCCGCCGTGTTGAGTTATCATATCACAAAGTGTCTGTGCCTGATGAGCCGGCCTGCTGACCAGAACCTTAATTCCGGCTAAAGAATTATCTGCCATGTTTTATCATCATAAATCCTTCCGACTGAAGAATTTAAATACCTGTCTATTATTTAGAGACTTATTGTAGCAAATGGCGGGTAATTTCTCCTATTTTAATAACTTTCCAGCTATACTTTAGCCATGAAAGCATTTGATTATAAACACTATCTGTCCATGCCGGCACTCTGTTTCCTGCTATTTTTGTTGGTCTTTTCGGGTAATAATACCGTACAGGCCGATAACAGCAGGCCGGAACTGCCTTCCATCAGCGATGCCCGGCAGGAAGCAAAACGGTCTGAACAACAGCAGTTACCTATTCTAATCATGTTCGGTACTGAAAGCTGTCCCTTCTGTCATCTGTTAAAAGAAGACTTTCTGATCCCCATGATTATTTCAGGTGACTATACTGACAAGGTAATTCTGCGTCAGCTCTATATTACTGACGGTAAGGATATTATTGATTTTTCAGGTCAGAGGGTCAGTGCTGATGCCTTTGCTCAAAGGTATAAAGTGCGCCTGTTTCCCACCACCGTACTGGTGGATCACAGGGGACAGCCGCTGGTAAAAAATATTGTGGGTGTGACCACACCCTCTCTGTTCGGCGGGACACTGGATGATGCTATTGATGAGGCACTGACGGTACTTAGAGGGGCCAGGCCTTAAAGCTTACCTTTAATAAGTTTACGGATGGCAGACAGATGCCGGCGGCTGACTTTCAGCCCCTCATCCAGTTGTAATAGTTTTAACAGGGTGCGGCCATCGGGCTGTTTGTGCAGACCTTCAATGCGATTTTTGCGGATCAGGGCATTACGGTGAATGCGGATAAAGTCATCGGCAAATTCCTCTTCCAGCGATTTAAGAGTATCTTCAATAATGGTTTCCACCACCTGTCCGTCTTTAAGATATTTAACGGTAATGTATTTTTGATCGGCCAGAAAGCAGAGGATATCTGCAATGGGTATTAACAACAGGGAACCGGCCACCTGAGCACTGATGTGAGTACGCAGCGGCACTTCCTGGTTTTGCTGGCCAATATATTCCAGCTGCAGTTTGTTAAGACGGGCGCCTTTTTCCATAGCCTGCTGCAGTTTGTCCTTGCGGATCGGCTTAAGCAGATAGTCCACGGCCTGGGCTTCAAAGGCCTGCAGAGCATATTCATCATAAGCGGTGGTAAAAATAATCGCCGGGGGGTTATCTATGGTCATTAAATGCTGCGCCGCTTCCAGCCCGCCCATAGCCGGCATACGGATATCCATCAGCACCACATCCGGCTCGGACTGGTTTACGGTTTCTACCGCCTGCAGGCCGTTCTGTGCCTCTAATAATTCAAAATTTTTATCAATTTCCTGACACAGCATTTTTAAACGTTCTCTGGCCAGCGGTTCATCATCCACAATTAAAACTTTCATGTGACATCCTTTTTGTCATGTTTAATGTATGGAATAGTCAGTTTGACATAATAAATATCATCTTCTTCATGACAGGCCAGCCGCGCCTGGCCGTCATAATGGGTGATCAGTCGCTCGCGGATATTATCCAGAGCCATTTTATTTCCCTGGCGATGCACCAGGTTCTGACTATTGCTATTCTGCACCGTCAGTACCAGCTGCCGGTTTCTGAACTGGCCGATTACCTTTACTTCACCGCCGTTTATTTCCGGCTCAATCCCGTGAAATATGGCATTTTCCAGTAAGGGCTGTAATAACAGGGCCGGCACCATGGCATCTCCGGGCACACTTTTAACCTGCCAGCTGATATGCAGACGCTCACCCAGCCGCTGTTTTTCAATTTCAATATAACGCTGACATAAATCCAGTTCTCTGGACCAGGGGATCATTTCATGGTCTGATTTAAATAACATACGGAATAATTCAGCCAGATCTTCGGTAATACGCTCCGCTGTTTCAGGCCGGGTACGGGTCAGGCTGGCTATGGTGTTCATGCTGTTAAACAGAAAATGGGGGCGTATCCTGGCCTGCAGCAGCTGCAGTCTGGTACAGGACTCGGCTTCCATTTTGACCCGCCACTGATCCTGAATATAAAAATAACGCAGAGCCAGAGCACTGATAATACCGCCTATAAGCAGATTATGTATTAGAAACTCCCAGTGGGTCACCGAAGCAATCATTTCTTCCACAGAATAGTACTGCAGAACAAAAAAAGTGATTTCACTGATTAATGTAATGGATAATAACAGCACCAGATAACTGACAACAGCAGCAAACTGGTTGGAATAGCGTGTTAAAACAGGCCGCAACAGGCATAAGGAAGCACTGCCCACCATACCGTTCCATTGAATAAACAGCGAGATCAGGGCCAGATCATTCCAGCGCTGATGTTCCAGCCGCATGGGTGCCAGGGTAAGAATAAAGGCCAGCAGCTCACCGATAATAACGACAGAAAACACCATTTTCAGGGAACAGAAATTCGGCAGAAACAGTGAAGACTGTTTGCTGTTGTCCTGGTTTAATATTGGGGTATCCGTTTTTTTTCTTTGCATGCGTGCTCTGAATACTTTACTTTTTACTGCTGTTATCTGCCAGTTAAACCCATCTTAGTATATTGCCTGTATAAATTCAGTGTACCAGGCCATAATTTGTCATGCTTCAGCATGTTTTCTACCTAATGGCCTGTAAATACGGATAAAAGGCGGAAAGCTGATTAATTATTCACTTACGTTTATAATAACGCCTCATTCCCAAAACTTTAATGATAAGCAAACGAATTCATATTATGTCTGATACTGCCAATAACACCCGCACCACACCACAGGCTGAAAAACCCTGGAACGGCCGCTTTACTGAACCCACCGATGCCTTTGTTGAAGCCTTTACCGCTTCGGTCACGTTTGATCAGCGTATGTACAACCAGGACATTGACGGCTCCATTGCCCATGCAAAAATGCTGGCTCATGTGGGGGTACTCACAGATGAGGAACGTGACCGTATTATTGACGGACTGGAACAGATCCGCACTAAAATTCGCAACGGTGAATTTAACTGGTCTATTAAGCTTGAAGATGTGCATATGAATATCGAAGCGGCTCTGACTGAGCTGATTGGTATTACCGGTAAAAAACTGCACACCGGCCGTTCCAGAAATGACCAGGTAGCTACCGATATCCGGCTGTATCTGCGTGAAGAAATTGATCTCATTGTAGCTGAACTCAAACGTTTACAAACGGCTCTGATTGACCTGGCTGAACGGGAAGCCGATACCATTATGCCCGGCTTTACCCATTTACAGACAGCTCAGCCAGTTACTTTCGGCCATCATATGCTGGCCTGGTTTGAAAATCTGGAACGGGACCGCAGCCGTTTTATTGACTGCCGCAAGCGGGTAAATATTATGCCCCTGGGTGCTGCGGCTCTGGCGGGCACCACCTATCCCATCGACCGGGAATTTACGGCCCGGGAGCTGGGTTTTGAAGGCATTTGCCAGAACTCTCTGGATGCTGTCAGTGACCGCGACTTTGCCATTGAACTGACCGCCCATGCCGCCCTGTTAATGACCCATTTATCCCGTTTTTCTGAAGAACTGGTATTGTGGGCATCGGCCCAGTTTAATTTTGTGGAACTGAGCGACAGCTTCTGTACCGGCTCATCCATTATGCCGCAAAAGAAAAACCCTGACGTGCCGGAGCTGGTACGGGGTAAAACCGGTCGGGTTAACGGCCACCTGATCAGCCTGCTGACCCTGATGAAAGGCCAGCCGCTGGCCTACAACAAGGACAACCAGGAAGATAAGGAGCCTTTATTCGACACAATCGATACACTTAAGGGCAGTTTAAAGGTTTATGCGGACATGATGCAGCATGTCAGTGTTAATAAGGAAGCCATGCGTGAAGCCGCCATTCGGGGGTTTTCTACCGCAACGGATCTGGCTGATTATCTGGTTCGGGCCGGAGTGCCGTTTAGAGATGCCCATGAAGTGGTCGGTAAAGCAGTACGTCTGGGAGTTGACAGCGGACGTGATCTGGCGGAAATCTCTTTGCAGGAACTGCAGCAGTTTTCAGACCAGATACAGGACGATGTATTTGAAGTGCTGACACTGGAAGGCTCGGTTTCAGCCAGAAACCATCTGGGCGGTACGGCACCGGAGCAGGTGCGCGCGGCAGTTAAGCGGGCACGGGAAAGGATTGCTTAAGTGTACAACCTCGTCTATCCCCTTTCTGCCAAAGGTAGCATGAGGCAAGAAAGGGAATTTGAGATTAGCGTTTAATCGACAGATTCAGAACTGATATTATCTGCTGCACGGGTAATAAACAGGCGCACATCATCACCTTTCTGCCACTGGCTGATACCATAGGAAATATCAATTTTATCGGCCGCCACGCTTTGCAGACGCTCTTTCAGTTTATTGACCAGCACTTCAGCGGACTCATAAACGGTTTCAGGCAGCAACAGCACAAAATCATAACCATCCAGATGACCGACAATATCGGCCCAGCGCATCTGGTCTTTTAACAGCTGGCTGATCATCAGACGAATCTGTTCCTGCTGCTCCTGAGAAGCCTCTGAATCGCCATGATAATGAATATTCATCAGGATCAGTGACAATGGATTA
Source organism: Gammaproteobacteria bacterium (assembly GCA_027009375.1). Taxonomy (GTDB): domain Bacteria; phylum Pseudomonadota; class Gammaproteobacteria; order GRL18; family GRL18; genus JANELJ01. The sequence goes on along the minus strand of JALVDE010000156.1, from coordinate 4,473 downwards.
TTATAACGGCGGCTGCGCGACACTTCCGAGCTAAGGGTCTGAAACATACTGTGATGACTGAGCATGCCGGTTACCGGATCATGAGACATCTTATGTGACAGGGTATTTTCCAGCTGCAGAAGCTGCTTTTCAGCCTCAATCAAAGCACTGACATCGTTATAATAACAGACCGTTAACTCCTGCCCTTCTGTCGAGTCTTCGTTTACCGGCTCCTTAATCTTCATTACATCCTGCAACTCAAGCCATTTATCCAGAATACCGGCAAACAGTTGGACACGATGAGCCTCTGTCACAATATCTTTCAGGCAGGGTTCTTTCAGTTGTTCCTGTGACAGGCCAATTAACTGTTCCCGCTCCAGGCCCAGGTAGTCACAAAAAGACTGGTTAATCCAGTAGATCGACTTGTTTTGATCCAGAATAATGATAAAAGACGGACTATTTTCAAGTAATTTTAAACACAGGGGTTTATTCATATCAGACATCTCTTTCTCCTGTACAGCTCGGATTCAGGTGAAATTTGTTATCAGGCTATCCTGCCATTTCTATTTATTTTGGGAATTACTGCTATAATTTTAGATTATAAATAGCATCTTTGCCACCTAAATATAATCAGCACCCTTATAAGCCGCTCAATATGCCGCACAGCAGTACAAAAGCAAGCCAGGACAGGCGGGATCAGTTTCCACAGGATGGCTTTCATTATGAAAAGTATGATTTTAAAAAAATCCTGCGTAAATTCCTGCATCTGAACAGTATCCGTCTGGATCGGACTAAAGATTCACTGACCACCCGACAACTGGACTTTTTAGAGCTGCTGCCTTTATTGTTTCATATCAACCATCCCCTGCTGCCCGGTTTTGTTTCCAGCCAGTGCCCCACCGGTATTCCGCGTTACAATCCCAGCAAGGACACCATTCGTCAGGCACGGCGACTGGCCAAATCATTTGAGTATAAACGCCGGGCCTACCGTCAGTATGATATTTACGCCCTGTATTTTATGGGCAGTACCGGCACCATTGCTTATTCAGATAAAAGTGACTTTGATGTCTGGGTCTGTCACCGGGAGAATTTATCTGCTCTGGAATTAAAAGAGCTGCAGCTTAAAACAGAGCGCATTACCCAGTGGTGTAATGAATTCAGGCTGGAAGTGAATTTTTTTCTGATCAATACCACACAGTTCCGGGAGGGAAAAATTGATCAATTATCCACTGAAAGCAGCGGTACTACCCAGCACCTGTTATTACTGGAAGAGTTCTACCGCACCTCCATTTTACTGGCCGGCCGCTATCCTGTCTGGTGGCTGGTACCGCCCGAGTATGAACAGCAGTATGACCAGTACGTTAGTAGTATCACTCACAAACGTCTGATTAATGAGCAGGACAACCTTAATTTTGGCACCATTAATAATATACCGGCAGAAGAATTTTACGGTGCCACACTGTGGCATATCTATAAAGGCATTGACTCCCCTTACAAATCCATTTTGAAGCTGTTGTTAATGGAATGTTATGCCAGAGAACATCCTCATATTGATCTGCTCAGCATGCGTTTTAAACGGGCTATTTATGATTCGGTTGCTGATAACACCGATCTGAATGTCGACTCTATCGATCCCTATATTATGATGCTTGAAAAAATTACTGAGCATCTGCAGCATGAAGACAGTATGAACCGCCTGGAACTGGCGCGCCAGTGCCTGTATCTGAAAGTCAATGAATCTCTGACTCATTTAAAACATTCGTCAGCCCACGAATGGCGCCAGAACATTATGTTAAATCTGGTCAAAAACTGGCACTGGAAGCACACCCAGCTGCTGACTCTGGATCGTCGCTCCCAGTGGAAAATTGATGAAGTTAAAAACGAACATAAAAATATTATTGATGCCCTGACCTACAGCTACCGGAAACTGTCTGACTTTTTCCGTTACCAGAATCAGACGGTGCGCATCAGCAAACGGGATCTGCATATTCTTGGCCGAAAGCTCTATGCAGCTTTTGAGAAAAAAGCCGGAAAAATTGAACTTATTCATCACGACAGCGAAATAAATCTACTGGAAAGTCATATTTCTCTGCACCCTGTTATGCAGGATGAAGTGGTACACAGTATCAGCGAAGTGGACGGCTGGGCCATGTATATCGGCGCCTTCAGCAAGGTGGATAACAAAACTCCGTCACCGGTTAAAAAATCAACAAGCCTGGTTAAACTGCTGTGCTGGGGGTATTTTAACCGCGTTATTAACAGCCGAACTAATTTTGTACTCAATAAGGATATTGAGATTTTAACCGTGCGGGAAATCAAACAGCTCCTGGAGACCCTGGAGCAGACCTGGCCCGAGGCCTCACCAGGTTATGCCGGTACTGATGAACTGGTCAAACCGGCACAACTGGATTTAAATATCCTGTTTCTCAATATCGGTCTGGATCCCTTTTTAATTAACCATCCCTCCGGTACCCAGATTGCTTCCAGACAGACTGATGCCCTTAATTTCGGCGCTCTGCATGAAAACCTGTTATTCAGCATTGACCAGGTATTACTGACCAGCTGGCGGGAAATCATGACCCAGCAATTTAAATATGAAAACGGTTTACTGGAATGCATCAGCCAGTATCTGAAATGGAATCATGAAACCGAACCGGCACTTAATAACCGCGTTCCAGCCCGGCCTACCCGGGTATGCTGTTTTTCTTCTGTGCGTGGCGAAGCCATTTCCAGGCGCATCAGCCAGTTGTTTAATGAGATCCTGGACAGCTTTCATGGCCGGAAAAATGCATTTTCCACCCGTTTTTTATTTACCATTGAAGAAAGTTTTTATCTTATCTGGCAGGAAAAAAACGGTCCACGCTACCAGAAAATTCCTGATACCAGAGAACTGTTCAGAGAACTGGCCTACCCGTTGCCGCACTATCATCGTCTGGTTATCGACAGTGAATTTAATCAGCATAAGGTATTAAAACTTATATATGCTCATAACCGGGAGCATCATGTTCAGCTGTTTTACCAGAACCATCGTAAAACCACAGATATTTATATTATTGATGAACGCGGCTGTCTGTATCATCAGTCCACGGCCATGGAGAAAAACAATACTCACCTGAACCACTTTATTCTGTTTCTGGATTCAGTAGTCAGCCGACTGAGCTTCAGCAGTCAGTTTAATGCCTATATTAATTCATCAACAGACGATTTATTACTGGACAGTACCGTGGCACTGGATGATCTTGAGTCACTGGATAATATCGCCGAAGAATTACAGCTGGAAGTATTTGAAATTGAAAAACAGGGCGGCCAGCTTAAACTCAGCGAACAGTTCTCCCGCCTGCAAAGTATGCCGGCCCGTTTTTTCCGTATCCAGGTCATTGCCGATATTAATGATGACGGCTCTCGGCGTTACCTGATTTATGCCAATGAAAAAGAGTTCAGTTCGTTTGAATACGGCAGGGATGTTTATAAAAAAGTGGCACAAGAAGTGGTACAGGCCCGCCAGGGCAATGAACGCTATCCTATTTATATTACCGACATTGACCTGTCCCAGGAACTGCGTGACTCTGAAAGCAGCCACGGCCTGCAGGTCACCCAGCTGCTCAAGTTTAAACAGGAAATTGAACGCCGACTCAATCAGGCCATAAAGAATCTGTAAACCTAAATTTTACTGGTAACAGACACCTTCAATAATGGTTTCTATGTCTTTTTTCCAGCGATCAAAAATGACTTTAAGTTCCGGGTGCTCTTTTAGATAGGCGGGGCCCAGGAAGTCGGGAGACATGGCGGTTAGTACGGTTTCCTGTTCTTCAGCAAAAATGGCAATGGCCAGGGGCAGGTAAGGTACCAGCTCAGGGTATTTTTCCGGCAGCGCCTTAATTTCTTCAGGTTTGCCAAAAAACACCACCCGGTACTTGTCCGTTTTAAAGCCCATACCGGTCAGACCAACATCCACACGCTGGACAAAACTCAGTACATAACCGGCTTTTTTGATTTCTTCCTGCAGGGCGCTCATGGTTTCCGGAAAGGCATCCACGGAACGTCCCATAATGAGTTTCTGGTGTTCTGCATAAGCCGCAGCAGAACATAAAAACAATAGTATTAACAGTATGGACAGGCTTAATTGCTTGAATCGGTTAGTCATGTTTATGGTATCCATCAACATCAATCAAATAGTAATTCACACATTAAAGTGTGCTTTCTTCCAGCATGGCTTCGTATTTCTCAGACATAAATTCGCAGCCTTCTCTTAGCTCCGCATTATTAAACAGGGAACACAGGTAATTAGGATTCACTGTCATCACCAGTACCGTATCACCCTTTTTCATAATCGTTGCCCGAAACGGCAGAAACATGCCAATTCGCGGATCAATGGATAAAGCCTGGTTAAGAAAATTAAAATTACAGAAATACACCAGGTACTGGTTTTTGTTTTCCTGATCCTTTTCTACAAAGCCTCGATTAAGCGTCTGTTCACGAATATAACGGAAATTG
>JALVDE010000155.1 GCA_027009375.1 Gammaproteobacteria bacterium | reverse complement strand
TACTGTGCGTTATTATTTTTGTTGGCACTATGGTGCTGTTAAGCAACCCCATTCAGTCAGCCAAACTTGCCCTGGCGGCTTACCTGGGTCTGCCCGTCAGCAGCTTTATTCTGGAAACCCTGCGTTTACTATTATCATTTGTGGTAGTCAGCGGTGCTATTTATATACTCTCCTTATTTAAATTTGTGGAAAAAGAGCTGATTTTTGAATCCTATATTGATCCGGTCAAAGATTTTTTTATCCGCTACGGCAAAGTTATTGCCATTGTGCTGCTGATTTTTATCGGTTTTTACCGGGTATCAGATATTGTACTGGGCGTTATTGCCAATGTCTTTTTCCAGGAAATTGGCTTTACCAAAACCCAGATTGCCACAGTAGTAAAAACCTTTGGTCTGTTTATGACCATTTTCGGCGGTTTTTTAGGCGGTATTCTGGCGGTTCGTTACGGCGTTATGAAGGTTCTGTTTCTGGGCGCTTTTCTCACCATTGCCACTAATTTGCTGTTTATGCTGCTGGCCTCGGCAGGTAATGATATTGTGCTGCTTTATCTGGTCATTTCTGCTGACAACCTTTCCGCCGGTCTGGCCAGTGCAGCTTTTGTGGCTTTTTTATCCAACCTGACCAATATTTCCTTTACCGCTGTGCAATATGCCGTTTTCAGCTCATTAATGACCTTAATGCCCAAACTTATCGGCGGCTATTCCGGCAGTATTGTGGAAAACATCGGCTATTCCAATTTCTTTCTGGTGGCCAGTTTAATGGGGGTTCCGGTGCTGTTTTTACTGCTTTATTTAAACCGTTATCTGCAGTTTAAGGACAATTAAAAACACGCAATACGTTATGCTTAAACTTAAACATCTTTTTATTATTTTTCTTCTTTCCCTGCCAGTATTATTGCCTGCTCAGGTACATTCAGCTCAGGAAAGGAGTAATATATGGCTGCTGGTGGATACCAGAAACCTGACACTGGACGTTAAGCTGGGAGATATTACTCTGGTACAGTTTAAAAACATTGCCATTGGGCGTAATGGCTCCGGTTTTAAAAAACGCCGTGGAGATGATACTACCCCTCTGGGTACCTATAAAATCAGCTGGGTTAATAAAAAAAGCCGTTATAAGCTGTTTTTCGGCTTTGATTATCCCTCTACTGACAATGCCTATAAAGCCCTGCAGTCAGGACTGGTCAATACCAGCACTTATCGCAGCATAGTCAAAGCACATAAAAATAACCAGGTTCCACCCCAGAATACCCCTCTGGGCGGTATGATAGGTATTCATGGGCTGGGCAGTGCGGATAAAAAAATTCATGAATCTATGAACTGGACTCACGGCTGTATTGCGCTGGACAATGAGCAGATTGAGCAATTGAAACAATGGGTTAAAATCGGTACTACAGTCGTTGTAAAGTAAAAAAACCGCCCATATATTATTTTTTAGACAAAATACCGGTTGCTATATTAGCCAATTGTCTCAATAAAGTTTACAATCAGATACTCATACAAATAATGATTGACTGAAAGCATAGCTTATAAAAATTAAGGAGTCGTCCAATGAAAAGTATCTCTAGAATAATGGCTGTTGTATTTATCGCCGTTCTGGCCACAGGTTGTGCCAATTCACAATTACAGTCTGATGTGGATCAGCTTAAGGCCCAGATGAAAGAAGTTTCAGCACAGGCTGCTGAGGCAAATGAACGCTCAAAAGCCGCAGAAGCAACCGCCAATCGTGCCGAACAGACCGCTAATGACACCAATAGCAAACTGGATCGTATGTTTAAAAAATCCATGATGAAGTAAGTTTTCTGAGCTGCTCTTTTTTCCCTCTCCTGATGAGAGGGAAAAAAGTATTAAATATCCAGATATTTTCTCATTCTGCCTTGTATTTTTCTAATACTATCCCGATTTAACCTGTACTTAATATACAGAATTTATTGGCCATTTCAGGCAAATATTTTTAAAGTATTTTATCCCTTAACCGATATATAAATTGAATATCTATGTAAGCTAACCAAGCCAGAGAATTGAACATATGTTTATATCTTCCAAATGTAAAAAACAACTACAACAAACTCAGGAAGAGTTACAGACATTAAAACAGGAGAATGATAACAACAGGAATGCTCTAAGTACTGCCGAGCAGCGTATTGCACAACTGGAACAGGAACTACAGGATTCTAAGAACAGGCTGACTATCAGTAATGGTATTTTTGATACTTTTCAGGTTTTTGGGAAATCACTCAATGATTTTCAATCATCGCTGCAAAGCATGGCGGTAGAGCTGAAAAAAGAGAAAGAAACCGCCATTAAAGCGGCTGAGGTTTCTACCAAAAGTCAAAACAACATCACTATTATTGCTACTAGTCTGCATAAAATGTCTGAGGATACTGGCAAAAATTCTGAAGCAGTAAAAGGGCTGAATAAACATGCCGATGACATTGGCAGTTTTGTAAAAGTCATTAGTGATATTTCAGAACAGACTAACCTGCTGGCACTAAATGCCGCTATTGAAGCGGCCCGGGCCGGAGAACAGGGCCGTGGTTTTGCCGTGGTTGCCGATGAGGTTCGAGGCCTTGCTGAAAGAGCCAATGTAGCCACCAAGGAAATATCTGCTCTGGTGGATAAAATCCAGGCCGATACTGAAAAAACGCAGCAATCCATGGAAAAGGTCGCTGAAGAAGCCAATGAATACGGCTCCAGTGGTGAAAAAGCCGTTACTGAAATGAAATCACTTCTGGATCTATCTCAACAGATGGAACTAACCATTTCATCCTCTGCCCTGAGAAGCTTTGTTGAACTGGCCAAAGTGGATCACCTGGTGTTTAAATTTGAAATTTACAAAGTATTTATGGGCTTAAGCAGTAAAACGTCAGCTGATATGAGTGACCACACCTTATGCCGTCTGGGTAAATGGTATTATGAAGGTGATGGCAGGCATTGCTTCTCTGAACTACCCGGTTATACAGAAGTTGAGTCTCCTCATATTAAGGTGCACAGTGCCGGTATAGATGCTCTTGATGCTTTTTATAATAACGAGCTTGAGAACGCACTCAATTCCTTGAAAGTCATGGAAAATGCCAGTATTGATGTTATGGCTTCTCTGGAGAAAATGGCCAAAAGCGGCCATGATAACCAGGCTATGTTATGTACTCATCAATAAGGTCTAAAACACTTCGTAACTATTCAGTATACCTGATCGTGACTGTCTGCAGGTACTGAATTTCCAGGGGCGCTCAAGTACATCCATGTATCGCTTTGTGAAAACATCCATGTTTTCAAAACCCTGTAAATCCAGTACCTGCAGCCATTCACTCTACGTTACTTTAATTTATACTGAGTAGTTACAGCAATTCATACTAAAACAGCTCATCAACCGGATCATTATCGTTCTGCCCGACCATTTTGGTAATGGCTACGGGCAGACCGTTCTTTTCTTCCAGTGCCTGTTTTAAAGCCTGGGCATCCACCACCAGTTCCGGCTGATAGTGATACCTGAAAAAAGCTTTACGGATCAATTCCATGGCATTTTCATACAGTTTTTCATAAGGCAATTCTTCCCCTTCCAGTTGGGGATGTACTTCAATATAAATTTTCTTTTTCCACCAGCCGACTTTTACCGGCTGATTGACAATATACACTGGCGTACCCACCCTAACTTCAGGAAACAGTTTTTCAATATCTTCAGGATACATCCGCACACAGCCGTGACTGACACGCATACCTACGCCATAGGGCTTATTGGTACCATGAATTAAATAACCGGGAATACCCAGTCTCAGGGCAAACAGACCCAGAGGATTATCCGGCCCGGCCGGAACTACATCGGGCAGAGGTTCACC
>JALVDE010000154.1 GCA_027009375.1 Gammaproteobacteria bacterium | reverse complement strand
ATCGCTTCCTGTGCCAGTCTGATCCGCTCTGAAGGGGTTACTTTAGTTGCTTTGGGTTTAATTCTACCCTGAGTCGGCAAACCATCGGTGATCAGGATCACATTATCCGGGCGGCCGGCAATGGAGTTAATACTGGTAAAGGCTTTATAAAGACTGGTCCCATTTTGCGGTATAAGATTAGAGAGATTACTGAACAGGGTTTTCATAGCCGCTTTATCCGTAGTCTTTAGCCATTGCATAGCCTGTTTAGTGGCCAGTGATTTTGCACGGGTATTAAAATGAACCACCATAACCTTACTGCTTGCCGGCAGGTTAGCCACCAGCCAACGTACTGTATTTACGGCCTGACGCCATTTTCTGCTGTTACGCTTTACGGTATTAGACATATTACGTTTGACAATCACATTAACAATACTTTCATCCAGCATGGATGCCGAACTGTCCAGCAGAATTAAAACTCTTTTACCCCCGAGTTTAAGTCCGGTTAGATATTGACGATTGCCTTCACCTTCATATTGGCGGACTTTATTTCCGCTCTGATTCAGGGCGATATCAAGCTGTTGCTGCTCTTTCCACTTCTGCCTTTCTACTTTTTTTAAATCATTCTGTAATCGGTTAATATGTTTTTTTAAGGCCAGGCTTTGCTCACGACTCAGTGTTTGCTTTTTCTGAACATCTTCAACCTGCCTGCTGATTTCTTCAAATCGACTGTTGACGGTTTTAATTTCCTGCTCTTTATCAGAAATTTTATTTTGTATATTTCGCTTATATAATTCGGCTGCTGTTATTTCATGTTCAACACGGGTGACTTCTGCCGTTAAGTCTTTAAACTTTTCTTTTGTTTCAGTAACAATATGGGAATTAATGATTAAAACCAGTAATACCACTGCGCCAAAGCCGCAGAACATAATGTCCAGAAAGGACAGATTAAAGGATGAAATGGTACGACTTTTTTTCTTCATTATTATTATTAAGTCATAGCAGATTAAAACAGAATTTTATATTCAGCAGCAATAGCCTACTCTCCGGTTTTCATTCTGGAAATCAGGTTTTCATCACAATAATTTTCTGTATCCAGAACCAGTCTTTCCTGTAATAACTGTAACTGGTGGATAAAAAACATCAGTACTATTGAAATAACCAGAGCAATAAAGGTTGAGTTAAAGGCAACACCCAGAGATTCTGTTACTCCGGTAATATCACCCTCCATAGCACGGTTAGCCTGAGCCAGAGCATCACCAATTCCCCGTACCGTACCAATAAAACCCACGGATGGAATAGCCCAGGCAATATAGCGGATTATGGATAATTCTGTTTCTAAACGCTGGGCTTCCGAGTCACAGACATCACGCATGGCAGTGGATGAATCATGCACATTACGGGTCGCGGCAAAACGCTGAATACTGACTCTAAGCGCTCGCGGCAAAAGGTATCGCTGCATGTGGGATGGTAATTCCTGCAGCCGTTTTAATAGTGCCCGGGTATCTTCCGGGCCAATGGGCAAATTAACAGGCAGTTTTAAAATATCAGTATTAAGCAGGTTATTTTCCTGCCAGGACTGATAACCTTTAAAACCCATTATCGCCAGTGCCCAGAGCATGAGAATAAAACAGGCCTCCTGTTCATAGTCCCGTATCACCACGTAAAAATCACGCTTCTGCACATAATTACTATCCTGCAGCATCATCTGATGTTCCTGTTCCAGAAATTCATCCGCTTGGGGACGAATAACAGAAATATAGGCGGCATGAATAATGATAAAGGCAATTAACAGGGAAAATGCCTGGTAGATCAATTCGATGGGAATGTTTTTATTTCTATACATACTTAATCCATTGGTTATTTAGGATAATGTCTTATATATCAACAGGGAAGGGCACTGAAGTATCGGCCTGTATTTTTTCTGTTGGAATAAATTTTTTTGCCCGTGTGCTGGTTTTTGTTTTTTTCTCGGACTGTGTTTTTTTTCCAGTGGCTACAGTTGTCTGAATATTGGTTTGTTTACTGGTTTCTGCATAGCTTCCGGTACTACTTAATAGAAATGATATTATTAATAATTTAATAGTCACATTTATTTTATTTTTATAATTATTCATTGCGCATACCTTGCTAAACGAAAACCCAGATCATTCGCTTTCTTTTTACTGTAGTTTCTATAACTCAGTCTCAATTCAGTAATGGATGCATCCCGCCAGCTTGAATCCCGTACGACATGGTGTATGCCTTTTTCCGGTCCTGTAGGATTAATAAGTGTTTTGGAAGTATATGAAATATTTGGAGAATAAAAATCCTGACACCATTCTGAAACATTACCGCCCATATCATAAAAACCAGAACTGTTTTTCTTATAGGTTCCAACCGGTGCTGATACTTTATGTTGATCATTATAGCCCACTATATACTGGGCCAGGTTTTGACTGACTGATTCATCGGCAAAATTACCACTCATATCCGGTGGTGGAAAACTGCCTGGCCAGGGGTATTTCTGATTATTTTTACCTCTGGCCGCATAAGACCATTCGGCTTCAAACGGCAGACGATAACCATCAATTAACTTGTTTTTCTCCGTACTGAGATTTTTAGCTTTCATTTTACCATTAACCTGTATGTAAAACGGTTCCAGACCTTCCTTTTTACTTAACCAGTTAGCATATTGTGCCGCTTCATCCCAGGTGACATTAACCACAGGCTGTACTCCCCGTTCCAGGGACTGACCCAGGCTCATGCCTGAATTATGTGTTTTTTTAAACAGTTTAAACTGTTTATTTGTGACTTCTTTTTCTGAAAGGTAGTAAGAGTAAGTGATTTTTACTGTATGCAGTTGTTCATTGGAACGCCTGCCTGCATCACTTCTGGCTGAGCCCATTTTAAACTGTGCCGGTTTAATTAATATCATTTTCTGTCCAGCCTGGGTGATATAATTTAATGCTCCGCTCTTACTAGTTCTATTTACTGGTTTTTTTCCTTTATTTACTAATACTGATATCGTTTTGTTTACAGGTGAACGGGTGTCTTTGTGCAGAATAAAACTGATATTGGCACTGTTCTTACCTGGATGTACCGTTTTAGTCTGGCTGATATAGCCTTTTGCCTTTACCGTCAGACTGTGTTTTTTTTCTGATAACTGAAAAGCTCCTGAGGATAGGGTTTGACGTTTTCCATCAATATACAGTTTTGCACCTTCTGGTGAGGTAGTGATAAATACAGTCCCATGTTCAGGCTTTAGCTCTATATTTAAAGTTTTAGTGTCATCAGCCTCTGGTTTTATCCGGCCTTTGCTGGTTTTATAACCTGCCAGACTCAGGCTATAGCTGTGTTCTGTAAACGCTTTTAATGGAACAGTTAAGGGTGTTTTTCCGGCAAAGCGCTCATCTATCTGCAGCAAGGCTTTATCTGGAATACTATTAAAGGTAATTTTAGCCGGTTTAGGATCCAGTTTTATGGTTTCCAGTTTTACTTCACTATTAGCTGCTATAGTCAGTATTTTACGCCAGGGCCGATATTTATCAGCACTGATATCCAGTTGATATTTGCCAGACAGTAATTCCTGTTTAGCCGGGGCTGTTATTTTTTTTACTGACTCTTTAAGATTCGTTAACGGAGTTAAGACTATATCTGCCTGAACCGGTTCAGTTTCAATGCTGATATAACCCCAGTCCGGCTCCAGTTCAAATGCATATTCCTGCCGGGCTTCCTTACCCTTTACCTTGATGGTTTCCTCCAGAGTTTTATAGCGTTTATTTTCTATTTTTAATACGTGGGTTCCTGCTTCTATTTCATACCATGAGCCATTATCAGTCTTATTTTCCAGTAATACATTATCAATATAAATCTTA
>JALVDE010000153.1 GCA_027009375.1 Gammaproteobacteria bacterium | reverse complement strand
CATATAGTAACCGATAGTGACTACCAGCAGATAAATCTGCAGAAACAGACATAACAGCATGGTAGAAAAGCCGAGTAATAAATTAGTCAGCATAAGATGACTTCCTTTTTTGAGTTTTTAAAAATTCAAGAATATTAATAGCGGCCAGGGCATACAGGGTGACCAGTACAAACAGGCTCAGGCGAATAAAAAAGGCGCTATAAACATCTTTACCGCTGTCAGTATCTTCCACGGCCGGGCCAATAAGAATTAACATGGTAATGGCGGTGTTCATCCAGAACGAAGCGCTTAAGCGGGTCTTGACCAGTTGATAGATTTTGCTGGAAAAATACAGGCTTATCAATAACATCCACCAGAAAAACATCCACAGAGTCGGCCAGATCCCCAGCCCCAGCCAGAGCAGTATGGCAAAGACACCGCCTAAAAAGGTGGAGCCGATCATTTCTCGTGCGGCATGTTTCGCGTCCATACTGGAACTCTGCTGACTGAGCATAATAGACTTCATCATAATAGGCATATACATGGCGGGATTGATGAGTACCAGCAGATAGGCCGGTAAGACAATCAGGGTGCTGCGAATAGCGATCCAGTTGGACTGTTCGGCATTTTTGGTCTGCTCTTTGGGTGGGGTGGCCTGAGGCGGCAGGGGATCTTCGGGAAAGAAAGGATACACCAGCGCCTGGCACAATGTGGCAATAATAATACCGAAAATCAGGCTTTGTATAACTATAACCGCCAGAGCATCACTGAGGGTTCCGGCGGCAGAAACCAGAGTCAGCCCCATGGCCATAAACATACCGGGCAGGTCTTTGTTGAGGTTTACGGTCAGATAAGTACTGAGATACAGTCCAATAGCCACCAGTAAAACAGCCGTCAACGGATAATTAAGCAGCAGCGGGATCAGCACTATTCCTATGCCGGTGGTCAGGATGACCATAATGATTAGGCTGATAAGTTTAGGTGCCGGTAAGGGCGGGCCGGGAATGGAGCCGAGAATAAAAGCAAACAGGGGAGCAATAAAGGGTAGCGGAACTGACAGAGCATAAGCCACTACCAATGTCAGTGATGGTATCAGGGCAAGTCGAAAAACACGTCGGGCCTGAATATGCATACAGCTATGCCATTAAAACTAATATGTAGGGATGAATAGGGATCAGGCTATTAGTAAGCATAAGAGAGCCAGCTCATAAAACGGATAAAGGCTTTGCCCAGAACATTTAAAATACTGCTGTCTCTGGTATAAACCATGACCTCGGCCTGACCGCCTATGCGGATGTGCTGACGCAGTTCATCAATATGTTTTCGGTCAAACTGGATAACCACCGGAAAACGCTGGGCCTGGCGCAGCCAGTCGCGGTTGTTATTGATAGTAGGTAAAGTACCGGGTGGTGGCGGCTGACTGGTGGCCACACCCAGGCCGATGCTGCGTACCTTACCGGTAAAGACTTTGCCGGGCAGGACATCCAGTACCAGCTCGACGGGATCATTGACTTTCATATGTCCCAGGTTATTTTCAGTAAACTCGGCATCTATCCAGATATCATGAATAGAGATCAGAGTCATAACGGGCTTTCCGGCCGAGGCAAACTGACCCGCATCGGTGCGTAAATCGGTAATTCTGCCGTCCAGGGGGGCTTTAATCAGGGTGCGTCTGAGATTGAGCTGAGCCTGATCGACGGCACTCTGGGCACTTTTTAACTGGGCATTATTAAGACCTTCAGCACCGCGGTTTTCAATGGCGCGAACCACTTCGGCTTCAGCCTGAGCCACTTTGGCCACGGCCTGTTCATAATTGGCTCGGGAGGATTCCAGCCGCCGTACTGAAATAGCACCGGGATCTTCCTTATACAGTTTTTCCAGCCGCTCTATATCCTGACGGGCTTTTTTTGCATTCGCTTTAGCCGCCAGAAGACTGGACTGGGCAGACAGCACACCGGCCGTATTGGCTTCTATCTGGCTGAGTACCTTTTCCAGGTCGGATCTGGCCTTGCTTAGGGCAATTTCATACTGGGTGCGATCCAGCTGAAACAGGGGCTGCCCCTTTTTAACCGCCTGGTTATTTTTAACCATAACTTTGGTGACGGTTCCGGACACTTCCGAACTGATGCCGATAACATAGCCGTTAATCCGGGCCTGCTGAGTATAAGGGGTAAAGCGATCCGCCAGCAGGTACCAGAGCAGGCTGAGGATAATGGCGGCCAGAATAATAACCAGGCCTTTTTTTACACTCTTCTGTGCCGGCTCAGTTTCAGCGGCACTGCCGGCCTGTGCGGCAGCTTCGCTATTGCCGGTTTCGGCAGTTTGAGGGTTCTGGCTTTCGGTATTGGCATCAGGCCTGTTATTGTTTTTTGGATCACTCATTGGGTTTCACTTTGTCTGGTTTCGGCAGGATTTTGCACGGGTATATTCTGCTCATAAATAGGGCTGGTCAGTAAGTCACCCCAGTCACTGCGTTCCTGCATGGTCTTTCTTGTTTCTTCAGGGATCAGCTCATGAACAGGTGTAGCCGTCCAGCCGCCGCCCAGCGCCTTATAAAGAGTAATAATTCCGGAGACATAACTGCCCTGGTTCAGCCACTGCCGTTCAGTCTGGGCAAACATGGCGCGCTGGGCATCCAGTACCCGCTGGAAATCGGCATAGCCTTCCCGGTAGCGGATATTGGCAATAGCCAGTGCCCTTTTGGAGGCCGCTACGCTTTGATCCAGAATTTTCTGCTGTTCATCGGTTTTAAGCAGGCTGTAGCTGGCATTATCTACTTCCTGAGCCGCCAGCAGAACCTTATTCTGGTACTGCTCAATGAGCTGCTGCAGTCGGGCATCCTGAATGCGGACATTATTTTCAATACGATTATAATTGAAAACATTCCAGGTAAAGCCCGGTCCAAAGCTGAACAGCGTGGTTTCCGGTGTACTGCCCAGAGTATTGGTTGACCAGCCCAGAGTGCCGAACAGAGTAATACTGGGATAGAGGTCGGCTTCAGCCACGCCAATCTGGGCTGACTGGGCCGCCACCTGCCAGGCAGCAGTACGGATATCGGGACGGCGGGTTAACAGGCTGGCCGGGATGGGGTTAAACTTTTCCGGTGCAACATAGGGCAGCCGGTAGCCTTTAATGTATTCTTTGGGCAGATCCAGACTGCCCGGTGGTTTACCGAGCAATACAGCCAGAGCATTCAGGTTTTTGTTCAGAGCAATTTCCAGATCGGGAATCGTGGCCAGGGTGGCCAGATACTGAGTTTTGGCCTGCTGCAGGTCAAGCTCTGAGCCTTCTCCGCTTTTAAAACGGTTTTCAGTAATTTCATAGCTGCGTTTCTGGATGCGGGCATTTTCATGGGCAATGGCAATCCGGCCCTGGGCTATGCGGTAGGCAAAATAGGCCTGTGCCACCTGGGCTGCTATCAGTACCTGAATATCCTGCTGATTGGTAATAGAGGCAAAGAAGGCCGCATCTGCCGATTCAATGCCGCGTTGAAAACGGCCCCAGAAATCCAGTTCCCAGCCGAGTGAAAAACCGGCGCCGTAATCAACAAAGTTCTGGTTGCGTTTAAGGGCTTTGCCGCCGTGATTGTCAGTATTGATATAAGTGGCTGAACCGTTTACCTGCTGTAATTGCGGATACAGCGTGCTCTGGGCAATACTTAATAAAGCCCGGCTTTCAAAGATCCGCAGACCGGCAATTTTTATAGAAGGATTTTCTTTTCTGGCGGTGGCAATTAAGTCATTAAGTACCGGATCGTTGAAAATCTTCCACCAGAAGCCGGTATCCAGAGCCTGGCTGGTTGTTTTGTCGGCAGAAGTTGAGGGTTGCCACTGTTTTAGCCAGTTAACATCCGGTTCCTGAT
>JALVDE010000152.1 GCA_027009375.1 Gammaproteobacteria bacterium | reverse complement strand
GTTTTATACCGAGACCGGTGATCCCCGTTATACTCCGATTAACAAGGTAGAACCTTTAAAACGGGTCTGGGAAAGTGAATATACACTCTGGGGCAAGCTGAAAAAAATGCTCGGACTGCACAAACCCGTGACCGATGAACTGCTGGCAGAATGGGAACCGCTGATTTATGACGGCTGTACCCTGTGCGGGCGCTGCTCTATGGTCTGTCCGGTCGGTAATGATATTTCCACCATGATCCGTAAAGTGCGTGAAGGCATGGTGGCTTCTGATCATGCTCCCGAAGGGCTGGTGGGTGCCAGCACCCGGGCGGTTAAAATCGGCAGTCCCATGGGGGTACGTCTGAAGGCTCTGGAAGCACAGATCCGCCATATTGAAGCCGATACCGGATTAACCATTCCAGTTGATGTGCAGGGCGCTGACTATATGGCCTTGCTGTCTTCTATGGAGATCATTAATTTTCCGGAATACATTGAATCACTGGCAAAAATTTTTAAACAGGCCGGGATCAGCTGGACATTGAGCTCTGAAGCGTTTGAAGCCACTAATTCCGGGATTCAGATCGGCAGCAGTGATATTGCCCGTGAACTGGTACAGCGGGTGGTGGACGGTGCTGAAAAACTGCAGGTTAAATACGTGATCAGCCCGGAATGCGGCCATGCCTATACGGCCATCCGCTGGGACGGCCCTAACCTGATTGGACGACCCTACCCGTTTAAAGTGGTGCATATTCTGGAATTGCTGGATCAGCTGCGCCAGAGCGGCAAGCTGAAAACATCGGGTCAGTACAGTAAACGGCTGACCTTCCATGATCCCTGCCAGATAGTGCGCAAGGGCGGTGTTGAAGCACAGCCCCGGCATCTGCTGGGACTGGTGGCCAGTAATTTTGTGGAAATGGCCGATCACGGCAAAATGAACTGGTGCTGCGGTGGCGGCGGCGGTGTCAGCGCCAATGAAAGGGCGGATGAAATTCGCCTGACCGCTTTTAAGCGAAAAAAAGCCCAGCTGGATGAAGTCAATGTAGAAGTCATGGTCACAGCCTGCGCTAACTGCCGGCTGGTTCTGGAAGAAGGTCTGGAAGAAAATAATATGGATATTCCGGTCATCGGCCTGAGTGAACTGATATCCGATCATCTGACAGAAGAATAACAGGGAGAATAAAATGAGTGAACGTGTTGTTGTCGATCCCATTACCCGAATAGAAGGGCATCTGAGAATTGAAGCGCAGATGGAAGGGGATAAAATAGCTCAGGCCTATTCTGCCGGAACCATGGTGCGCGGAATAGAACTGATTCTGCAGGGACGTGATCCGAGAGATGCCTGGGCCTTTACCCAGAGGATCTGCGGGGTGTGTACTCTGGTGCATGGTATTGCCTCTGTCAGAGCCGTGGAAAATGCCCTTAACTATCCTATTCCACCTAATGCCCAGTTAATTCGTAACTTAATGATTATGGCCCAGTATGTTCATGATCACGTAATGCATTTTTACCATCTGCATGCCCTGGACTGGGTCGATGTAGTGTCTGCGCTGGACGCTGATCCCAAAGCCACCTCGGAGCTGGCACAGTCCATCAGTCAATGGCCCAAATCATCGCCCGGCTATTTTGCAGATATGAAAAAGAAATTAAAAACCTTTGTAGAAGGCGGGCAACTGGGTATTTTTGCCAATGGTTACTGGGGGCATCCCGCTTATAAACTGCCGCCGGAAGCCAACCTGATGGCCGTATCCCATTACCTGGAGGCTCTGAGCTGGCAGCGTGATGTAGTCAAACTGCATACTATTTTCGGCGGTAAAAACCCGCATCCTAATTTCCTGGTGGGCGGTGTGGCCTCAGCCATTGATTTAAATTCTGATTCAGCCATTAATATTAAAAAACTGTCCCAGGTACAGAATGTTATCAATGAGATGCAGACCTTTGTGGACCAGGTTTATGTACCTGATACCCTGGCCATTGCCTCATTTTATAAAGACTGGGGCCAGAGAGGTGAAGGTCTGGGCAATTTCCTGTGTTATGGCGATCTGCCGACTACCTCCATGGATGATCCTTCCAGCTTCTTTTTACCATCCGGTGTGATCCTGAATCGGGATCTGTCCACTGTGCATCCTGTGGATCTAAATAATGATGCGGAGATTCAGGAGTTTGTCAGCCATTCCTGGTATGACTACAGTAAGGGTAAAGACAGCGGACTGCATCCTTATGACGGTGAAACCGATCTGAACTATACCGGTCCCAAACCTCCTTATAAACACCTGGAAGTGGACAAGAGCTATTCCTGGCTTAAATCACCACGCTGGAAAGGTATACCTATGGAAGTCGGGCCGCTGGCCAGAGTGTTAACCCTGTATGCCAAAGGTCATGAACAGACCAGAGAGCTGGTGGGTATGACGCTGAAAAAACTGGATTTACCGGTACAGGCTCTGTATTCCACTTTAGGACGTACTGCGGCCAGAACCCTGGAAACTAAAATTATTGTGGACGGTATGCAGGGTATGTATGACCAGTTAATGGCCAATATTAAAGCCGGAGACATCAAAACCTTTAATGAAAAACTCTGGGAACCATCCACCTGGCCCAAAAAAGCACAGGGGGTAGGCTTTATGGAAGCCCCAAGGGGAGCGTTAGGCCACTGGATAGTCATAGAAGATCAGAAAATTGCCAATTATCAGGCCGTAGTACCCAGCACCTGGAATGCCGGTCCCAGGGATCAGCAGGGTAAACCGGGCGCTTATGAAGCAGCTCTGCAGGATAATCACCAGTTGTATGATGCTAAACAGCCTATAGAAATCCTGCGCACCATACACAGCTTTGATCCCTGTATTGCCTGTGCGGTGCATGTAACTGATCCTGACGGGGAAGAGCTGGTTAAGGTGAAAGTGACATAAAGGAAAAATTATGGTTATTACAAATGACAAAGAGCTTAAACAGGCACTGAAAAAGTTACCTATTGAAGACCAGAGACAGCTTGCTGCCCGGTTTGTTGAAAGCGTTCTGTATCTGAGTAATGAGCCGAGCATTAAACGGGCACTGGATGTAGTAAAAAATAAAGAGCGTACACCGGTAGAATTTGAAGATGCTTATAAAAATGTAAAATCCCTGGCCGTAAAAACCTATACTGCCTGTGGAGAAAATGCCGACTGGTCTGCTCAGGCGGCACATTTTGTAGCAGAAGCTGCCAAAGCCTGTTTAACACCGGAAGATCAGCTGGATCCAAAACAGAGCCTGGCCTGGCAAAGTGCCATACAGGCCCGCATGGCAAAAAACTGTGCCATGATAGAAAACGAAGAAGAAGTTATTGATAACGAAGCTCAAAAACAATATCAGATAGTTAACGAGTCTGGTTCTTAAAAAGCTGAAGGGGAAGGCATATGTCAAATTCACAAACCGGCATAGCACGTAACTCCAAAGGATATCTGCTCGATTTTAATGCCTGGGACAAAAATGTGGCCCTTGAGCTGGCCAAAGAAAGCGGACTGGAGTTAACCGATTGTCACTGGAAAGTGATTAATTTTTTAAGGAACTATTACAAAGAATATGGAATAGCCCCTGATGCCAGGGAAATTATTCATAAGCTGGGAAATACTCTTTTTCCGGGTGTTCAGTGCAAAAGAAAAGACCTGGAAAAATTATTTGCTGACGGCGGCTGCAAACTGGCCTGTCAGATAGCTGGACTGCCTGACTGCCATTGCCGAGGTGTATAAAATAAAGATAATTTAATAGCTCGCCAGGCTCTTACTTCTTTTTGCAGGGACTGGCTTTATGCTGCTGTTCCTTACAGGGAATTAAATCACCGTGCCTGTGCTGTTGCTCCTGGCTGTCATGCAGAAGTTTATCTGTGTTATTTATACTGGTCTGTCGGTT
>JALVDE010000151.1 GCA_027009375.1 Gammaproteobacteria bacterium | reverse complement strand
TACGCCTCCATACTCCGGCAATAAAATAAAACTTGACAATTAAACGGTGTTTAATTAATCTATAGCTAACTCATCATTATGGAGATTGCTATGCAATGGCTTAAAGGGTTTATCGCACTGCTTGTAAAACTTTTATTTCGGGTAGAAATAGAAGGCCTCGAACATTACCGGCAGGCCGGTAAACGGGTTATGATTGTTGCCAATCATACCTCCTTTCTGGATGCGGTATTATTATCCGTATTTCTGCCCGATCAGCTGACCTTTGCCATTAATACTCAAATGGCTGAACGCTGGTGGATAAAGCCCTTTGGCAAAATAGTCCGTCTGTTTCCCATGGATCCGGTTAATCCTCTGTCCATAAAGTCTTTTATTAAAGATCTCAGTGAAGACAAGCACTCAGTTATTTTTCCGGAAGGGCGTATTACCGTAACCGGAACGCTGATGAAAATTTATGACGGGCCTGGACTGATAGCACTGAAAACTGGTGCCATGGTATTACCGGTTCGTATTGACGGAGCTCAGTATTCTATTTTTTCCCGTTTAAAAGGCATTGAACGCCGGCGTCTGTTTCCCAAAATCCGGCTGACTATTTTACCGCCACAGAAAATTGTTCTGGATGAAAGTATTAAGGGGCGTGCTAAAAGAATGGCCGCAGGTAAAATACTCAAACAGATCATGGTGGATATGATATATCGTACCAGCAATAACCGGATCACACTGATGGATAAACTGCTGGAAGCCAGAACCATACACGGTGCCGGAAAAGACGTGCTTGAAGATGTGGAACGTTCTCCCCTCAATTATCGTAAGTTACTGGTTAAAACCAGTATTCTGTCGCAGTTAATGAAAAAAGAAAGCGATACAGGAGATGCGGTAGGCTTATTGTTGCCCAATACCAATGCTACAGTACTGAGCTTTCTGGCTCTGGAAAGTATTGGCAGGGTACCTGCCATGCTTAATTATACTGTGGGTTATAAAGGTGTTTTATCGGCACTGGAAACAGCGCAGATTAATACCGTCTATACTTCAAGACGTTTTATAAGTCTTGCAAAAATGGAAGACTTAATTGAACTGTTAGAGGATAAGGTTAAAATTATTTACCTAGAAGATCTGCGCGAACAGGTTAACTGGAAGCATAAACTATACGGGCTGGCCTGTGGAATTTTTCCAAAACTCGTTTATTCACATCAGTGGGCAAAAGTCAGGCCAGAGGATCCCGCCGTGATTTTATTTACGTCCGGATCAGAAGGCATTCCGAAAGGGGTAGTCTTGTCGCATAAGAACCTGATCAGTAATATGAATCAGCTGGGCACTAAAATTGATTTTAATAAAAATGATATTATCCTCAATGCCCTGCCTTTGTTTCATTCCTTTGGTTTAAGTACGGCAACTCTGGTGGCTATTTTAAACGGCATGAAAGTATTTTTATACCCGTCACCACTGCACTACCGGATCATTCCGGAAGTGGCCTACGATATTAATGCCACTATGCTGTTTGGTACTAATACCTTTTTAAAAGGTTATGCAAAGTATGCCCATAATTATGATTTTTTCAGTATCCGTTATGTCTGTGCCGGAGCGGAAGCGGTACAGAAAGAAACCCGGGAAATTTACGCTGAAAAATTCGGCTTAAGGATCCTGGAAGGCTATGGGGCCACAGAAACCAGCCCGGTTATTTCCATGAATACCCCCATTGATTACCAGACCGGCAGTGTTGGTGTGCTATTACCGGGTATTGAATATCAGCTTAAACCTGTGCCGGGTATTGAAAAAGGCGGACAGCTGTTTATTAAAGGCGATAATGTTATGTCGGGTTATCTGCGTTATGAAAATCCCGGTGTACTGGAACCAGCTGAATCAGAATACGGTTCCGGCTGGTATGATACCGGGGATATTGTGGATATTGATGATGAGGGATTTGTCTTTATTAAAGGCCGGGTAAAACGCTTTGCCAAAATTGGCGGAGAAATGGTCTCACTGTCCATGGTGGAAAGTCTGGTTAAACAATGCTGGCCGGAGTATGAGCATGCAGTCGTCAGTATTCCGGATCCTGCTAAAGGAGAACAGCTGATCCTGCTGACCACATTCCAGGAAGCTGACAGAAAGGACTTATCCGCTTTTGCCAAAAAACAGAAAGTGGGTGAAATTAATGTCCCCAGACAGATAAAAACAATAGACAAAATTCCATTACTGGGTACAGGTAAAACCGACTATACAGAAATTAAGAAACTGGTCAGTGTCCATTAGTTTTTTTACACTTTTGGGGGATGTTCTGAAAACACAGTCTGGAAATCTATTTCTTTTAAAAAATAAGCGTATAATTAAATGACAGGTAATCAAGGGAGCTCAGAATGAAGACTGCGACTATTTTTCTATTCAGTATTTTTATATTATTTGTTTCCACATCACCTTATGCTGCTTCTTTAACAGGCAAATGGATAGCTCAGTCAGATCAGGGTGTTGTATCTCTGGAGTTCCTTTCAGGTAATCAGCTGAATTATAATGGTGAACTTTTACCTTATCAGATAGTTGATAATATAATACAGGTTCCAGGTGATTTTTCTCTTATTGATTATCCCTATACCCTTAAACAGGGAAAACTGACTATTCGTTTTCCGGAAGGTTATAAGCTGACATTCAAACGTCCAGGAAAAACAGAGCGCACAAACCGGACTAATATTACTAATCAGAATGGTCGGCTTCAGGGAATGTTATGCAGCTATTCCAGTAGTGGCAGCTATTATGGAAGCAGCAGTAGTTATTCATCCAGTCAACGGGTTCAGTTTGATGGGCAGGGACGTTTTCGTACGAATAATGAAAGCAGTTATAGCGGTGAAGCTGGAGGGTATTATGGGCAGGGTAATGCCTCAGGCGGTCGTTATGAAGTTAAGGGTAATCAAATTTACCTGACGGCTGATGATGGTTCCAGTTATCAGGGAAAAGTGATTGAACAATCTGGTGGGCGTATTACGGGTATTGAGGTTAATCAAACCATTTACGGCAGTGGGTTATGTGATTAAATTTCAATCAATGTCATGACCGGCATGGTTGATGATCTCCAGCGCATCCTTAACCGTCTCACGAACCTCTTCAGTTTCATCATTGCTTAATGACTGAATGGCCGGTATGGCATCGGGGCTTTCTGTCAGGCCCAGGTAATAACAGGCATCATTTCTTACGGCCGGGTTTTCTGATTTCAGTAACTCAGTTAAGTCCGGGATAAGTGTCTTAATGGCATCACTTCCCTGAAGGTCTTCAAAAATTGCCCCTATGCCGATCTTGGCACCCAGCGGGGTATCATCATCGGCCATCATTTTAGGGAAAATCCTGAGCAGCTCCGGTTCTTTTTTTACCATGGCCAGGACTTTTTTCATTTCTCCGCTGGTAAACAGCTCAGAAAAATAATCCTGCATGCCGGTGTCTGACTGCAGGCGCGCAATCCATTGCTGTAAGTCTTTTTTACTCTGGGCGCCAGTTAACTCAAACGGGCCGATTTTAACCCAGGGGACTGAACGGACATTCAGTTTCTGGGCTTCCTCCGGAACCAGGGCAATATTGCTGACATGTAGCTGGGCAATTTCCCCGGCTTTTATTAACTCTGATAATGCCTGCAGTACATTTGGGCAGTGCGGACAGCCAGAGGCAATAAACAGGGTGACACTTACAGGTTCCGGCATGGTTTTTCTCTCTCCTGTTTCAAATTTATTCCAGATTTAATTTTTTGGCCACAAAATCAATGTCCTTATCACCCCGACCACTGAGATTAACCAGAATCTTTTTATCTTCAGGCAGGGTGGCGGCCAGTTTCATGGCATGAGCCACGGCATGGGCACTTTCCAGTGCCGGGATAATGCCTTCATGACGGGACAGATCCATAAAGGCATCCAGGCATTCCTGATCCGTTGCGGTTTCGTACTGTACCCGTTCAATATCCTTCAGGTAACAATGTTGAGGGCCGACACCGGGATAATCAAGGCCGGAAGCAATGGAGTATACCGGTAATGGCTCACCCTGGCTGTCCTGTAGCAGGTAGCAGCTAAAGCCATGAATAACGCCGGGTTTGCCTTTGGTCATGGTGGCAGCGTGTTCCGGGGTGTCCAGACCTTTGCCGGAAGGTTCCACACCGATCATCTGTACATCATCGTCTTCCAGAAACGCAGTAAATAAGCCCATGGCATTACTGCCGCCACCGACACAGGCTACCAGATAATCGGGCAGGGTGCCGGTCATGTCCTGAATCTGTTCTCTGGCTTCGGTTCCGACAATAGACTGAAAATCCCGTACCATCATAGGGAAGGGGTGGGGACCGACGACTGAACCAATGGCATACAGGGAATTAACCGGATCCTGAAGATAGGCTTCAAAGGCGCTGTCTACAGCGTCTTTAAGTGTCCGGGTACCGCGACTGACCGGGATCAGCTTAGCGCCCAGTATTTTCATACGAATAACATTAGGATGTTCTTTCTCAACATCAATTTCTCCCATATGGATTTCACAGTCAATACCCACCAGGGAACAGGCTGTGGCCAGTGCCACTCCATGCTGACCGGCACCGGTTTCAGCCAGCACTTTGGTTTTACCCATGTGTTTGGCTAGTAAAGCCTCACCCAGGCAGTGGTTGATTTTATGAGCACCGGTGTGGTTCAAATCTTCACGTTTTAAATAAATTTGTGCACCGCCACATTTTTTACTGAGATTTTTAGCATGATATATAGGGCTGGGACGGCCGACAAAATGGGTCATTAAATCCGCCAGTTCATTTTTAAAGGCATCGGTATCCTTAATTTCCAGATAGGCCTTATTGATATCATCCATAATGGCTTTTAATTCCGGCGGTAGTTGCTGCCCACCGTATTCACCAAAAAAACCATTTTCATCGGGCATGGGAAGGAAATTGTTATTTGCCATTCTGTGATCCTTTCTTGTTTTTATATTTGAGACAGGGAGTGTAAATTGTGATGCAGACATGAGTATAAATAAATTTTTCGGGCTTGTGAATTTAATCCTACATATTACAGGGGTTTTAGATTATTTTTTCCGGTAGGTGGCTTTTATATCTATCAAAATAATCTACAATAGCCCCCAATTTAACTATTATCCTAAATTAATCAGTTGAAACGTAGCGAGAATGATCAGAGTGCTGGAGATACAAGGTTTTGCAGGTTATTTTGGCTTTATTCGTAGTCACACTACGGGTGAAGTCAAAATGTTCTGAAAAGTTTTGTAGATTCAGTGCTATGGACATTCACAGTAGGTTCAACTGATTAATTTAGTATTATATACAGGAGAGTAAGGCCCTTAAGTCTCGGCTTTATCAGTACTTTTTTACATGCAATCCAGAATCTATTCACTATCCATTTCTACCGCTCCTCAGTCTTATTTTCAGGTAACCAGCATCAGTCCGGATTTACTTTCGTTACTGGAATATTCTCAGTATGAAGTAACTAATGCTGCAGCACAGAAAATCGGCATTTCTGATGAACAACTGAGCACTGCTCAACAATCCTTAAGCAGACCTGATCAGAATATGCTAACCCAGAAACTGACACTGATCAGTAAATCTGGGCGGGTAATATCGGTTACAGCATTTCCTGCCTGCTATGCGGGTCACGATCAACCGGGTAAAAGTTTTACTATATACCTGGTGGATGTATCGCCCTTTGTGGAAGTGGAAAAAGCACTGAGAAAAAGTGAAGAAAAATATCGGGAACTGGTTGAAAATGCTAATTCTATTATTCTGCGCTGGGACAAAAAAGGCTATATCACTTATTTTAATGAGTTTGCCCAGAAATTATTTGAATATACGGAAGAAGAAATCATCGGTAAGCATGTTATGGATACTATTGTACCGAAAACTGAATCTACTGGTCGGGATCTGTCTCCACTGATGGATGAAATCTGCCGTAATCCAGAAGGCTATGAAAGTAATACCAATGAAAACTGTACCAGGTCCGGTAAAAGATTGTGGATAACCTGGACTAATAAGGTACTTAAAGATGATTCAGATAATGTTATCGGGGTGCTGAGTATTGGTACGGATATTACCCGCCAGCGGGAGATTGAAGATGAATTACGCCATCGGCATAAAATGGATGCTATTGGTCAGTTAGCCGGAGGGATGGCGCATGATTTTAATAATATGCTGCATGGTTTAATGGGCTTTGCTGAAATTCTTGAGCACAAGCTTGAAGATGACAAGCTTAAATATTATGCCCGTAAAATCATCACTATTGCCCAGCAATCATCAGAACTGACCAATAAACTGCTGGCGTTTGCCCGTAAGGGACAATACCAGATGGTATCGGTGGATTTAAACCGGGTGATCCATGATGTGGTGGTCATGCTCGAACATATGCTGGATAAACGTATTGTAATTGAAACCGTAACTCAAAGCGGACAGTGCTGTACCGCAGGGGATCCAACTCAGTTACAGAACTGCCTGCTTAACCTGGCGATAAATGCCAAAGATGCCATGCCGCAGGGCGGGTTGCTAAAAATATCCAGCCAGGATGTAAAACTTGATCACGAACAGATCCAGGCACAGAACATAACACTTGAGCCCGGGGACTACATCCGAATTGATGTCAGTGATACCGGTACGGGAATGAGCCAGGAAGTTAAGCGCCGCCTGTTTGAACCCTTTTTTACCACCAAGTCGCATGGTGAAGGCACCGGTATGGGGCTGGCTGCAGTATATGGTACTTTAATTAATCATGGCGGGGCAATTACGGTTGAAACGGATGAAGGAATGGGCAGTTGTTTTTCGCTTTACTTCCCAAAATGTCATTATAAGCAGGCAGAAGAAGTAATAAATGAAATTGAGACTGTTTCCCGTAAAACCCATATTATGCTGGTGGATGATGAAGAAATTATCAGGACTTATACAAAAGTGCTGTTTGAAGAACACGATTATACTGTGCAGACCTGTGAGCATGGTACAGAAGCTATAGACTATTACCGGGTTCATGGTGATAAAGTTGACCTGGTTGTTCTGGATATGATGATGCCGCAGATGAGTGGTAAAGAAGTGTTTTATGCCCTCAAAACCCTGGACCCGGAGGTTAAGGTTATTATTGCTTCCGGCTATGGTATGGACAAGGATATACAGAATCTGCTGGATAATGGTGTTTTAGAATTTGTACAAAAACCTTTTACACTGGAAAAATTGTCCGATATTATGCATAAGATTATGTAACTGAAAATGGTTCTCAAATGCTATACCCTGTTGGTTTTTCCAGGTTTGCTTACAGGATAATTCTCCTCAATGCCTTCCTTTGTCTTCTTGTTGGCAGTACTGTGCTTCAGGCAGACACTGCAATCGATACGGCCTTAAACGCAAAACTGCAAATGGCTCTGCAGGCAAAGGGCAGGGATTACAAACCCAGAACTGAGCATCTTAAACCAGACGGTTCCCCGGTTTATACCAACCGTTTGATTCTTGAACAATCCCCATATCTTCTTCAGCATGCCCATAATCCCGTTAACTGGTACTCATGGGGGCCGGAGGCCTTTGCCCGGGCAAAAAAAGAAAATAAGCCGGTTTTTCTGTCCATTGGTTATTCTACCTGCCACTGGTGTCATGTAATGGAACGGGAAAGTTTTGATAACAAAGCTCTGGCTGACTATCTGAATAAACACTATATCGCCATAAAAGTGGATCGGGAACGCCGTCCCGATGTGGACAAAGTTTTTATGACCGCCGCCATGCTGCTTAACGGCAGCGGCGGCTGGCCTTTATCTGCGATACTAACTCCCGACGGCAAACCATTTTTTCTGGGCACTTATATGCCCCGTGAGACTTTTCTGGATGTTCTGCAGCGGGCTAAACAATTATGGCAGCAGGATGAAGTGCAATTAAGAAAAATGGCTGACAAGATCAGTACAGCAGTGCAGGGCCGTCAGCAAAGTATGCTGACAGCTGAACATATTGGTAAAGAACGGGTTCAGATTGCCGTGATCAGTCTGCTGAACCGTTTTGATGATTTACAGGGCGGTTTTTCCCAGGCGCCAAAATTTCCCAATGAAACCTACCTGTTCTTACTGCTGGATACTGCCATCAGAGAGCAGGATAAAGAAGTTTATCACGCCCTGAGATTGACCCTGGATATGATGGCTCAGGGCGGGATTTACGATCAAGTCGGCGGGGGATTTCATCGTTACTCAACGGACAATGAATGGCTGATACCTCATTTTGAAAAAATGCTCTATAACCAGGCCTTATTGTCTATGGTGTACCTGCAAATGTACGCTATCAGTCGGCAGCCCCGGGATCAGCGGATTGTTATCCAGACTCTGGACTATGTACTGCGGGATATGCGCAGTAAAACCGGCGGCTTTTATTCAGCCAGTGATGCCGACAGTGACGGCAGGGAAGGGCAGTATTTTCTCTGGACGGAAGCAGAGCTTAAACAATACCTGCCGCCCAGATTATATTCTCTGGCGGTAGCTCTTTACGGTGTTACGCCGGAAGGCAATTTCAGTGAACCGACTGCTGAAGGCGGTTTAAATACTCAAAGCCAGGGAGAAAATATACTACATTTGCCCGTTTCGATTG
>JALVDE010000150.1 GCA_027009375.1 Gammaproteobacteria bacterium | reverse complement strand
CAATATTGGGCAGCTTTACCAGGATGTGGATAGAATTAGATCCATATTACAGCAACAGCGCCAGCACCGAATGGCTCCGGCCATAGACAAAAAAATTATTACGGCCTGGAACGGTATGATGATCACCGCCCTGGCCAAAGTGGGAGCACAACTGGCACAGCCCCGTTATCTGCAGGCGGCACAAAAAGCTGCGGAGTTTTTATGGCAGACCCATTATCGTGACGGTAAGCTCTGGCGGGCCAGTCTTGAGGCCAGACCCTCCGTTAAGGCAACTCAGGCTGATTATGCCTGGCTGGCACAGGCTTTTATAGCCCTTTATGATGCCACCGGGGAAGTTCAATGGTTAAGTCGTGCCAGGGAATTAAGCCTGAAAATGATACAGGGGTTCTGGGATAAGGAAAGCGGCAACTTTTATTTAAGTGCCAGACAAACTGAAAATTCCCTGGGCAATAATCAACCCTCAGATCAGGTTGTTCTGTTTAACCGCCCCAAAGATTTATATGATGGCGCTATTCCCTCAGCCAATGCCGTTGCCCTGGATGTGCTGACACAATTATATTATCGCACCGGGGATGATTATTATCAGGCCAAAGCCATGGCACTGGTGGCCTCGGTATCAGGAATGATAAAAACCGCTCCCACTGCCTTTGCTTATTTCCTGACAGCAGTGAACAAACTTAATTTCGGTGAATTGGCCTGCTCAGACAGGGGAGCGGTGTTATATGCAGCTAAAGGGCATATGCGTATAGAGCCGCAACTGAACCAGCGTATAAAATCAGCAGGCAATACTCAACTGGATCTGCAGTTTAAAGTTATACTGGATAAAAACTGGCATATTAACAGTCATTTTCCACTGGATGAAGACTTACAGCCTACCTCAGTAAAGCTGGATAATAAATTTAAACCGTTCTGGAAACTGATACAGGTAGAGTATCCTGAAGGTGAACGGGTTAAACTCAGTATCAGTGATGAGCCACTGTCTCTGTACCAGGATCAGGTGATTATTAAAGTGAAGCTTGAGTCTGTAATGGATAATAAACAGGCAGAGGACAATTTGCTGAATCTGCTGCCGGTACAGCTTTATTATCAGAGCTGTAATGATAAAATTTGCCTGGCACCGGAAATACAGATTTTTTATATTTCTCCCCGTTAACAGGAAATGTATTATTGGCTTAAATATTGCATTTTCAAACCCAATGAAGCTTAAAAACCAACAAATTATCATTTTTTTGACGCTCAGCCTGCTGGCATTCGTAATGTTAGCGGTGATACCTGCGCCTACTGCTTTTGCCCTGGAACGTGAATATGTCGTGCGTATGGCCAAAGCAGACTGGCAGACGGATGGCAAAAAGAACTATGAATGTTCTCTCTGGCAGAAGATCCCTTTTTATGGGGAAGGCCGGTTTACTCATCAATCGGGCCATGAAGTGCGTTTTGACCTGTATAGTGATACCCCGGTAATGCAGGATGCCAGAGTAATACTGCAATCTGAACCTCCGCCCTGGCGTCATGATGATACGGTGTTTGAAATTGCCAAACTAGACTTTAGCAGTGGTCATAACCCTTTAACAGTTAATCATCCCTATGCTTCGAGAATGTTCCAGCAACTGGAAAACGGCATGTCACCGGTAATCATCTACCGGGATCTGGCGGATGGGCGGGATATTATTGCCGTCATGCTTTCTCCGATACATTTTCGCAAGGTACTGGCTAAATACCGGGAATGTGAACAGTCCCTGATGGATTTTGATCTGGAAAGAATTAAAAAATTCAGATTGTATTTTGCCACCAATAAGGCTGAACTGACTTCCCGTTCCAAACGGGATCTGGACAATGTGCTGCGTTATTTGAAGATAAACCCCAAAATAAAGCAGATCCGCATTGATGCCCATGCGGATGCCAGAGGCCGCCGCCGTTTTAATGACAAGCTGGCGGAAAGGCGTTCTGAATCGGTGGTTAAATATTTAGTTTCTATCGGGGCGAAAAGGGATATGATCTATGCGGTCAGCCATGGTGAACGGGAACCGACCTTTTCCAATAAAACCGCTCAGGGACGTTCAAAAAACCGCCGGGCCGATGTGCAGCTGCTGGAAACACCACCGCCCACACTGGAAGAACAGAAAGCCATGGAAGTGGCACGAAAAGCAGAACGCAGACGCCTGCTGCGGGAAAAATCCATATTCAACAAGCCGCCAGTGGTTAAAAAGCCAGCATCGGATAAACAATCAGATAATAATCCAGCTGCAGCACAACAGGATATGCAGGATAACCCGGAACAGGAATCCGTGCCCATTGATGATGAGCCGCCACCCCCTAACTTTATCAACCTGGATCATTTAATTGATAAAAATACGGTGCAGGGACTAAAAAAATAATGATTACCAGCGTTCAGAGCGGCCACTATTTATCAATCCCGGTCAATCCAGAGTAGAAATCTGTCTCAATTTACAGGATAATGCCCTGCTTTAAGTATCAATACCAAGTAAGGGAGAAATTCTCGATGTCTGATGTAAAAAAAGTGGTCCTGGCCTATTCCGGCGGTCTGGATACTTCCATTATTCTTAAATGGCTTAAAGACGAATACGATTGTGAAGTCGTCACCTTTACAGCAGATGTCGGTCAGGGCGAAGAAGTCGAGCCGGCACGGGCCAAAGCGGAAGCGGCAGGCATTAAGGAAATTTATATTGACGATCTGCGCGAAGAATTTGCCCGTGACTTTGTGTTCCCCATGTTTCGTGCCAATACTATCTATGAAGGTGAATACCTGTTAGGCACCTCTATTGCCCGTCCCTTAATTTCCAAGCGGCTGATTGAAATTGCCAATGAAACCGGTGCCGATGCAATTTCTCATGGCGCTACCGGCAAGGGTAATGACCAGGTGCGTTTTGAACTGGGCGCCTATGCGCTTAAACCGGATGTTAAAGTCATTGCGCCATGGCGTGAATGGGACCTCAATTCCCGTGAAAAATTAATGGCCTATGCTGAAGAACACGGTATTGCCATTGAGAAAAAACAGGGTAAAAAATCTCCCTATTCTATGGATGCCAACCTGCTGCATATTTCCTACGAAGGCGGTATTCTGGAAGATCCCTGGGCAGAGCCGGAAGAAACCATGTGGTTATGGACCGTTTCCCCGGAAAAAGCACCGGATGAGCCAACTTACCTGGAATTTGATTATGTTAAAGGTGATATTGTGGCCATTAACGGTGAAAAGATGTCGCCTGCCACCATTATGGAATACCTCAATAAAGTTGGCGGTGAAAATGGCATCGGTAGAACTGATATCGTGGAAAACCGCTATGTGGGTATGAAAGCCCGTGGCTGTTATGAAACGCCGGCGGGTACTATTATGCTCAAAGCTCATCGTGCTATTGAATCCATTACCCTGGACAGAGAAGCGGCTCACCTTAAGGATGAGCTAATGCCTAAGTACGCCAGCCTGATATACAACGGTTACTGGTGGTCTCCTGAGCGTGAAATGCTGCAGAGCCTGATTGATAATTCTCAGGAAGTGGTTAACGGTCAGGTCAGAGTCAAGCTTTATAAGGGCAATGTTATTGTGGTTGGCCGGGATTCTAAAACCAATAGTCTGTACGATGATAATATTGCCACTTTTGAAGATGATGAAGGTGCCTATAACCAGAAAGATGCAGAAGGCTTTATTAAACTGAATGCCCTGCGTCTGCGTACCGCCGCTCAAAAACGCATCAAAAATTCATAACAATAAATGCCCTCTCCCTCTGGGTGAGGGCAATTATTTAAAAAACGGCATCTTATCAAACATTTTATTAGAGTGTTTCGGCGGCGCCTGAACAGGCGGTGCCGGTGGTGGTGCTACAAGCCGGCTTTTTAGTTCCTTAACGGCTAAAATCGTTCCAGTATAACTGCACAAATATTCTGCCTTGCCTTCCCCCTTGGGCATTCTCTTTATCTGCTTGCTGAAATCACAGACCCTGGGCATCATAGTGGGTTTAATTAAAATAATATCCCCGGCTGCACAGTGGCGCGGCTTACCCTGATCGGAAATACAAAAATAATGGGTATTGTCATTCTGAGCATGACTATTGAGGGATAAGAGTAATAATGTGCTGACTAAAACAGTACTGCCTAAAACCGTTGTCATTGTTTTCATTGCGGGTGCTCTCCATTAATTATAATAATTTTCTGACACATTCCAGATAAGCCTTTTCATCCGGAGCCTGCTGGTTTCTCTGTGCCTGCCAGAGCATTTCCCCCAGGCAGTCCATAATCTGGTGCTCTGCTTCATGAGGATCACCGGTTTTATTACATAAAGACTGGTATAAACTGACTATTTCAGCCGGACGCTGGGTGCTGATCTGTTCCTGAATAGCAATATGCATGCCCAGATGCAGAAACGGGTTGGTCTGTCCCATTTCCGGGGTAAAATCCTGTTCCTGATTTTGCTCAATATCAAAAAAATCATGGTATTCTGGGTGCAGTCTGATTAGTTCAGCAATCAGGGTTTCCATAGGCTCCATGGGTTGACTGCGTTTAAACTTGTCCCAGCTCTGAAAATAAACCCGGCGGATCTGGTTTCTGTCCTGACCAAAAAGCATTTAAGATTCCATAAAGCAAATAATATTTAATAAAGGTTCAAATACAGCCGTCATTCTTAACTTTTTTATAACTGAATGCAAGGCAACGATCGATAAAATACACTTTCAAACAACAGGGATATTG
>JALVDE010000149.1 GCA_027009375.1 Gammaproteobacteria bacterium | reverse complement strand
TTTCTCAGTGCTCCTGTGTTCGGTATTTTAGCCGCACTGCTGTTATTGTATAGCGGAGAAGATTTCTGGCTCACCCGCTGGAGTAATACTAATCTGGCTCTGACTCATCTGCTTACCATTGGTTTTATGCTGATGGTTATGATGGGCGCTTTATACCAGTTTATACCCGTTATGAACGGTCAGCTGGTACCCGGCAGTAAAAAGCTGGCAGCTGTTATTCATGTTCTAATGATCCTGGGTGTGCTGACACTGGTATCCGGTTTTTTATCTGCTTATAGTGAACTATTCCAGCTAGCAGTAGCGGGACTTGGTGCTGCAAGCGGCTTATTTGCTCTTTCACTGCTGCCCCTGCTGATTTCCAGGCTGGGTAACCAGTTAATTGTGTATCTGCTCAGAGTACTGTTTCTGGTATTACTGATAACTCTGGGACTGGGATTTTTTTTGCTTCTGGGACATGCGCTGCCTGAACTTAATCTGCCTTACCGGTTCTATACCGATCTGCATGCGCTCTGGGGACTGGCAGGTTGGGTGGTTTTGATTATTATGGCGGTCAGTTCGCAGGTGATCCCGATGTTTTATGTAATATCCGAGTTTTCCCCGCGTTATCTTAAGATACTGTCACTGCTCATTATACTGACATTAGTGGTGATAAGCTTTTATTCTGTTTTTATCAGCCAACAGTCAGACACTGAATCTGCTCAGCCTTTTATCTATTATACTCTGGCATTTTTACTGTCAGCAGAGCTGCTTGTTTTTGTGTTTTATACACTGCTTAAAATTGCACAGAGAAAACGCAAAATTGCAGATGTAACCATTAATTTTTACCGGCTGTCAATGTTTTCACTGCTGGCTGCATTACTGCTCTGGTGGGTGGCTGTATTTCTGCCCCTTATTCACTTAACGTATTTACTGGCTATATTATTAATATACGGTCTGGCCATATCCATAATTAATGGAATGCTGCATAAGATCGTTTCTTTTTTAATTTTTTTACATTTACAGAAGCTGTCATTGAAGCGCCCGGAAGCGATGACCCTGGTACCTAATATGAAACAGGTGATCAGTACCCGTAACTCCCAGATTCAGTTTATGCTGCACCTGCTTTCAGGCTCCCTGCTATTAATCTCTGTCTATTATCCCGCTCTGACTGTACTGGCTGCAGTTTTTATGCTGGCTAATTTCAGCTGGCTGAGCGGGTGCCTGTTTCAGGCTTATTTACTGTATTTAGAAAGCCGCAATAAAATCCTTGCCTGCCCGGAAATGTCCATGAGTTTGTAAAAACTTGAATCTATGGATTTTATTGTTTAGTCTTAAAGTAAGTTTAGCCCATCGTCTATTACCGTACAAACGGCAGGAATATAAAATCCATCCATGTTAAAACAAATAATCAGTCCCTTAATATTCCTGATTTTTGCCTGGTTTGTCGTATCCTCTGATGATGCCAAAACCATTATCTCCGGTATTGCCATTTTCCTTATCGGTATGCACTATATGGAAAACGGTTTTAAGTTGTTTAGCGGCGGAACCCTTGAATCCTTTCTTGAAAAGTTTACTAATACCACCCCAAAGGCTATTGGTGTAGGCTTTTTATCTACGGCGGTAGTACAAAGTTCTTCGCTTATATCCGTTATTATTATTTCTTTTCTGTCTGCTGAACTGATTGGTCTGACTCAGGCCGTTGGGGTAATTTTCGGTTCCAATATCGGTACCACAACAACTGCCTGGCTGGTTTCTTCTTTTGGTCTAAAAATAAAAATTGCCCAGTATGCCATGCCCATGCTGATCTTTGGTGTTATTTTCCAGTTTTCCAAACATAACAGCTATAAGGGACTGGGCAGTGTTTTAA
Organism: Gammaproteobacteria bacterium; assembly: GCA_027009375.1. Lineage (GTDB taxonomy): Bacteria > Pseudomonadota > Gammaproteobacteria > GRL18 > GRL18 > JANELJ01. The sequence goes on along the minus strand of JALVDE010000149.1, from coordinate 11,422 downwards.
TTGGTCTGGGTTTTATTTTTCTGGGCATTGCCTATATGAAGGAAGGTTTTGATACCCTTAAAGAGGGTATTAACCTGGCAGAGTATGCCATGTCGGGCTATCCCGGAGTGCTGGTTTACCTTTTGCTGGGGGCTATTGCTACGATTATTATTCAGTCCAGCAGTGCCACAATGGCTATTATTATTACTGCCCTGGCTTCCGGGCAGATTGATTATATTAATGCCCTGTCTCTTGCCATTGGGGCTAATGTCGGTACTACGGTAACCGCAATTCTTGGCTCTCTGGCCTCCAATAGAAACGGTAAACGTCTGGCAGTAGCACATTTTATTTTTAATATCATTACCGGTCTTGTCGCAGTACTGCTTATTTACCAACTGCGTGATCTGGTGGAATTCCTGGCCCCTTATTTGTCCATAGCACAAAATGACTATGCCATGAAGCTGGCTCTGTTCCATACTATTTTTAATGTTCTGGGGGTTTTACTGGTAACGCCCTTTATCAGGCCGCTGGTAAATTATCTTCAAACTCTGTTCTGTGTAAAGGAAAAAGGCCGGGGACAGGTCAAATACCTGACCGAGGAAGTCATGCAGATACCGGCATCGGCACTGGAAGCCCTGCGTAAGGAAACCATTCACCTGTATGACAAGTCCCTGGAAGCCCTGGTGCATGCGATGAACCTGCATCGTTCAGAAATATTTTCAGAACGTGAAATACCGGAACTGGTGGAACTCTCTAATGAAACCATCCATGTGGATATAAACAAAGTTTACCAGGAAGAAATTAAAAATATTTACTCAGAGATCCTGCGCTATTCTTCTCAAACCCAGGCTTATATGGATGAAGAGGACAATAATAAAGTCTATGAGTTAAAACTGACAGCACGAAACATTGTTGAAATGGTAAAGGATATAAGAGAGTTACAGAAAAACCTTAATTATTTTATCAAAATTAAAAATAATTATATGATTAATGAGTACAATAAACTGCGTCGGGAAATTGTGACTATCTTACGGCGTATTCAGCAGATCAGGGATGCAGATTTTGATTCCGCTGAAATTATGACGGAGCTGGAAGTTTTAAAAGAAAAAGCAGCCGATAATGAGAGAAAGCTTAATCAGGGCATTGATAAGTTAATCAGAGACAATAAAATTGATCCAAAAATGGCCGCATCGCTGATTAATGATGTCGGATTTATGCACAGCATCTGTAAAAAGCTACTTAAAGTAGCCGCAGTATTATGGGTGAAAGATAAAGAAATTGCTGAACTCGGGGATGAATATGAGTATTAGGAGCCTGCTGGAACAAATGGACGATTTCTTTGATCTGTCCAGAAAGAAACAGAGAAAAAAACGTGAAAAACTGGATAAGCTGATTGTTTCTCTGGAAGAAAAAAAGGCTAAACTTAAACGAAAAATACGCAGAGAAACCCATAAAGATAAAAACAGCAAAAAAGCTTATAATCTCTGTAAGGAGTTTAAAGCAATCAGTCGTATGATTAAAAAAGCTAAAAAACGTGCCGATCTTATCAGTAAGGTTGATTGCTGCTGAGCATTAAATTTATGTTATCTGAACCTCTCCGGTTCATCCACCCATCTGTATATTAAAAAGGATCTAAAATGTATCGTTACCTGTCCGGCATTATGCTGTTGGTTTTAATATTTATGTCACCACTGGTGTATTCTGATACTTTGAAAGTTGGTGTGGCAACCAATTATCCTCCGGTTATTTTTAAACATGATGGCAAAATAGTCGGCATTGAGGCTGATCTGGCTCAGGCCGTTGGTAAAGAAACTGGTATGGACATCAAGTTTGAAGAAATACCCTGGGAATCTCTGGAAAAGGCTCTTAATGATGGAAAAATTGATGTGGTTATGTCCGGTGTTTCAATTACCCAGGCCCGCCAGCAGCGGGTGGACTTTACCAAACCTTATATGGTTATTGGTCAGATGGTTATGATCAAGGCAGATAATATTATGACCCATTCCTCTAAATTGTCTATGTATAAAGCAGGACGCCGCTTTGGAGTGGAAAATAATACTACTGGGCAGCAATATGTGAATGTTACTTTTCATTCAGCAGAGATAAAATCTTACCCGACCATTGAAGAAGGTGTTGCCGCTCTTAAGGCCGGAGAGATTGATTATTTTGTACATGATGCGCCTACCGTCTGGAAATACACGGTATTGCCCAGAACACAGGATCGCGAATTATTCGGTCTGTATGAATATATGACCGAAGAACCCCTGGCCTGGGCCGTTAAAAAGGGCAATACCCAATTAAGAGATAAGTTGAATAAAGCCCTGGATAAAATGCAGCAGCAGGGGTTGGTGCAACGCATTACCAATAAATGGCTGCCTTTAAGAATAGAGGTCGGTAAATAAGCATGTCAGAACATAAGGTTAAGGTTAGCTGGGAGAAACAGACTGAATCCTTTGCTTATCAGGATTATAATCGGGATCATCAATGGGATTTTGGCCACGGTCTGATTGTTAATGCCTCATCCGCCCCGCAATTTCTGGGTACGCCGGAATATGCTGATCCGGAGCGGGCCTTTGCTGCCGCTCTGTCCAGTTGCCAGTTATTATTCTTTATTGCTATCTGTTCCAAAAAACGTCTTACCCTTGAACGCTATCAGGATAATGCCACGGCTTATCTTGAAAAAAATAATGAGGGTGAACTGATTATTTCTAAAGTGGTACTAAGGCCGGAAGTGCGTTTTGCTCAGGGTGTGGAGGTAGCATGGGAAGCGATAGAAAAAATACATCATCAGGCCCATAAACGTTGTTTTCTGGCCAGGTCGGTACGTTCTGAAATTATTATAGAACCAGTGAAAACTTAATTCTTCTGGCACTTTCTCCGCCGTGCTTTACGCTCTTTTAAATGCTTAACAACATGCAGGCGCCATAACAGCCGGATACCGGCATAACCAACAACAGCACTGATTACACCGAATATAAAGCAACCCAGTAAAAACGGCTGCCAGATAATGTGCAGCTGGTGGCTGAACCAGTCCAGTGTCAGTTCATAGTTGCTCTCAAGCGCCTTAACACCCATTATTTTTGCCCCAACCAGGTATGCGGCATAAAACAGGGGCGGCATGGTTATCGGGTTGGAAACCCAGACCAGTGCAACGGAAATAGGCAGGTTAACCCGCAGCATTATGGCGACAGCTGCTGCAATAATCATCTGGGAGGGCAGGGGAATAAATGCCACAAACAAACCAACGGCAAAGGCACCGGATACAGACCGTCGGTTAAAATGCCAGAGATTGCCATCATGCAGAAGCTTTCCGAAAATCTGCAGGTTTTTATGCTCCTTGATCGTTTTATGATCAGGCATGTATTTTTTGATTAGCTTTTTTGGCATAATTAAAATAATTGTATGGTTAGAATAAGCAATTGTATGATCTAATAGTTTTTAAAACAGCGTCTTGTAAGTTAGCCGTCTTGTAAGTTAGCATAGTGCAATATATCTGAATGAAAAGTATTAAATAACGGAAACCAAAGAAATGCGCACAGGGATTGTGGCGTTTTTAGCCGGAAATATGGCTTTGCTTTACTGGCCGTATTTTCCCAATCTTCAAATTATCATTCTGTCTGCCGGGATCACCCTGGTTCTGACTCTCTTATTATACCGCTACCGGTCTCAATATACTCTTATAAACAAAGCATTTTTTCCTTCAGGCGTGCCATTGGTTCTATTTGTGCTGTGGTTTATCAGCGGTTTTCTATGGACAGCATTATATATTAAGCAGGTGGTTCCGCCACTTGATCTGGAACAAATAGAAGGGCAAACCATTCGGGTAACAGGAGAGATAGCTACTCTGCCAAAAAAGGATCATAGAAAAGTACAGTTTGTTTTTAATATCCATTCCAGGGAAACGATTTATACAGGCGGTCAGCCGCAGGCATTTAAGGCTAAAGTCTATTTAAGCTGGTATGGGGGCAGCCGGTATGGCAGCAACAGTATACGGGAAAAACTTAAAGCCGGTCAGATATGGCAGCTTGATATTCGCCTGAAACATAACAACGGTCTATTAAATCCTGGAGGTTTTGACTATGAACTGTGGTTGTTTCAAAATCATATTCAGGCCACAGGTTATGTAAGTAAAGGTAAGCTGCTCAGGTCTGAACAGGCAAACTACAGTCTGTTCGGTCTGAGACAGAAACTGGCCGATACCCTGGACAGGGGACTGGCTGAAAATCCATATAAAGGTCTGTTCAAGGCTCTGGCCATCGGTTCCCGTGCCGATATCAGTCCACAGCAATGGCAGTTACTGATGCGAACCGGGACTAATCATTTAATTGCCATATCCGGTCTGCATATTGGTTTATTTGCGGCGCTAAGCGGAGCCATGGTGTTTTTTATCTGGCGGAGGATTGCTTATTTAAACCTTAGATTTCCAGCCTTTATGGCAGCCAGTGTATCGGCTTTACTGGCTGCCGTTGTCTATGCTGCCCTGGCCGGGTTCGCCATACCGACACAAAGGGCGTTGTTAATGTTGCTGGTGGTCTTTGCAGCAGTATTGCTAAGGCGTACTTTTTACCCTTCTTATGTTCTGTTATCTGCCTTGTTTCTGGTTCTTCTAATTGATCCCCTAAGCAGTCTTTCTTTCGGTTTCTGGCTGTCTTTTTCAGCCGTGGCAGTGATTGTTATGGCTGTTTCGTCCAGGTTGGCCTCTGAGCAAGGCAGAGCAGCTAAAATTACTGCTCTGATGCGTATCCAGATGGTGGTGTTTTTAGGCTTACTGCCATTGACTGCTATCTTTTTTAATCAGTTTTCTTTGGTAGCACCTGTTGCAAACCTCGTTGCTGTCCCATTTATGAGCCTGTTTATTATTCCGCTTACTCTTGCTGCTGCCGTATTAAGCCTTATCAGTGAAACTTTAGCAGGTATGGTGTTTAATGCTCTGGTATATCCTATGGATATTTTATTCGAATATTTGAATGTTCTGGATAATACCTCGCATAGTGTTTTTCATATTGCTGGTTTTTCATTACTGACAGGTAGTTTGTTGTTTGCTGGTCTATGGTTGTTAATGCCCAGGGGCTGGCCAGGAAGACCTTTTGGACTGCTGTTGTTTCTGCCACTGATTTTTACCCCGATAGATAAACCTGAAAACGGCACTATTCGTCTGACCATGCTCGATGTAGGTCAGGGACTGGCAATGGTGGTTCAAACCCGGACACATAGTCTGGTCTTTGATACCGGAGATAATTATTCACAGCAGTTTAATATGGCTGACAGTGTTATTATTCCTTTTTTGAATTACCGGGGGATAAGTCTTATTGATCGTTTAATTATCAGTCATACTGACAGGGATCATGCTGGTTCTTTCCAGCCGCTGTATGAGGGGGTCAATGTTAAATCTATTATGTCCGGTGAAGCGGGTTCACCAGTTTTTAACGGTTATCCGGTTCATACCTGTCAAAGCGGTCAGCACTGGATTTGGGATGGTGTCAGGTTTGAAATCCTGTCGCCCCTGTCAACAAATGAGGTTTCAACTAAGGTATTAAAAAATAACAATAATCTTTCCTGTGTTTTACTTATAACCACAGCCAGACAAATCCGCTACCTGCTGACCGGGGATATTGAAAAGCACGTTGAACGGCAATTACTTATGCATTATCCAGATTTAAAGGCCGATGTACTTCAGGTACCCCATCATGGCAGTAAAACCTCTTCAGGAAGTGCTTTTATCAAGCAGCTAGAGCCTCAAATGGCATTGTTTTCCCACGGCTATCGTAATCGTTTTCACCATCCCTCTCAAAAGGTGGTTCAAAAATATAGAAAAAAGGCAGTAAAAATTTATACAACGGTGAATGGGGCTATTGATATTCAGTCTGATATAACCAATAATTCACTTTCGGTGATACAATACCGGGAGTTAAAACAACGTTTCTGGCATCGTCAGGCCCGAAACCTCTAGTGTTTAGTTTAGTATTTTCAATAAATAGGAACCTGTGTGTTTGAATTAATTGTTTCCGGCGGCTGGATCATGGCCCCGATTATTTTATGTTCTATTCTGGCCTTTACTATTGTTGCAGAACGTTTCTGGACTTTACGTGAAAAGTCCATTGCACCCCCCAATCTAGCGGAACAAATCATAAAACTTCACAAGAAAAAACGGATAACCAACGAAGTTATAGAAAAGCTATACAGTGATTCTCCTCTGGGCAGGATTCTTGCCTCCGGATTGCGTAATATGAATGGTGCCCGCGAAATCATGAAAGAAAGCATTGAAGAAGAAGGTCGCCAGGTGGCTCAGGAGCTGGAACGGTTTTTAAATACTCTGGGAACCATTGCCTCTATTACCCCTTTACTGGGTTTGCTGGGTACAGTTATTGGAATGATTAAGGTGTTTGCCGTGATTACCAGTCTGGGGGTCGGTGATCCCAAAGTACTGGCCGATGGTATTTCTGAAGCTCTGATAACAACCGCCGCAGGTCTTTCTGTTGCTATTCCTACTGTCATGTTTTACCGGTATTTCCGGGGCAGAGTGGATGAGCTGTTATTAAAAATGGAAGCCCAGGCGGTTTACCTGGTTGAAGTTATCCATGGCGATCGTCAGGAGATAAAAGACTGATATGAATTTCAGGCACAAAACCCCCGAAGATCTGGACGTTAATATTACGCCGTTGATTGATGTGGTATTCCTGTTGTTAATATTTTTTATGGTTTCTACCACTTTTGACCGTCAGTCCGAGCTTAATATCGAACTGCCGGAAGCCAGCGGTGAGATTTCTGAAACTGAATCTCTTGATATTGAAGTCTTTATTGGTCCAAAAGGTGAATATACCATCAACGGCAAAACTCTGCTGAATACCCAGATAGAAAGCCTGCTCAGGGCTATGCGTGAAGTAGCAGGAGACAATAAAGAACCCAGAGTGATTATCAGTGCCGACAAAAATGCCACTCATCAGTCTGTTATGACAGCAATGGACGCCGCACGTCAGCTTGGTTTTCTGCATATTACCTTTGCTGCCGTCAAACCGGAATAACAGGGCTCAAATATGAAGCCTGTGAGTGCATACTGGCAGAGTTTTAATATAGTCAGTATGGCTCTGGCTCCTGTCGGTTTAATTTTTTGTTTTTTAACTTTCCTGCGCCGACAGATGTATCAGTTCGGTCTTTTATCGGTCTATCGTTCCCGTTTGCCGCTGATTGTTGTAGGTAATATTTATATTGGTGGTAACGGTAAAACCCCTCTGGTTATTGAACTGACCCGGCAACTGCAGGCTCAGGGATACCGGCCGGGTATTGTCAGCCGTGGATATGGGGCTAAAAAAGATAACCAGGCACGGCCATTTCCACGTTGTGTAGAGAATAATGATGTTCAGCTTTATGGTGATGAGCCGGTGCTTATCCAGCAGGCGACAGGCTGTCCGGTTTTTATTGATCCAGTTCGCAGCAGGGCGGTACAGGCTATTGAACAACAGACTGATTGCAATGTCATAATCAGTGATGACGGCATGCAGCATTATGCCATGTACCGGGATATTGAAATTAATGTCACTGATGCCCGCCGCCGGTATGGCAATGGCTTATGCCTGCCTGCCGGGCCGCTAAGAGAGCCTGTGAGGCGTCTTAAGTCAGTAGATTATATCGTGTACAATACTTCCCGTGGTAAAGTTGAAAAGCCGGCCGATTCAGTGCCATCGCCAGATATTTACCCTAAAGTTTACACTATGGAGTATAAAGCCGGACAGCTCCAGAGCGTCGGCAGCCAGAACCCGGATCAGAGCAGTATGACGCTGAATGATTTTAAGGGTAAAATTGTCCATGCAGTGGCAGCCATTGGTGATCCGGATGCATTTTTCAGACAGCTACAACAGGCGGGCCTGAAAGTTATTGAACACCCATTTCCGGATCATTTTCTGTTTACTGAACAGGTACTTGATTTTAAAGATCAAAAACCCATAATCATGACTCAGAAAGATGCGGTAAAATGTACTGCATTTGATTTAAAAGATACCTGGTATCTTCCGGTACAGGCCGATATTGACAGGCAATTTTATACAGATATTGCACGGCAATTACAGTCCCCCAATAATTAACGATTGCTGTTAATTTATAACAAACAATGATTAAAAAACTTGAGAGTAAAACTATGGATAAAAAACTTCTGGATATTCTGGCCTGCCCAGTCTGTAAAGGTGAATTAAAATATGACAAGGAAAATAACGAACTCATCTGTGAAAAAGATCACCTGGCGTTCCCCATTCGCGATGATATCCCGGTTATGCTCGAATCAGAAGCCAGAACCATTGAGCCTTCAAAGTAATAATACAGGTACGGATAAACAAAGTATGTCCAGAGTAAAAATTCTTTTTGTCTGTATGGGCAATATCTGCAGATCGCCAACGGCACACGGTGTTTTTGAACATCTGGTCAAATCTGAAAATCTGGATGATAAAATAGAAATTGATTCAGCGGGTACCCATGCTTATCATGTGGGTGAATCTCCGGATCGCCGGGCATCAGAAACAGCTCTTAAATATAATGTCGACTTGTCTTATATTACTGCCCGTAAGGTTCATGAAAATGATTTTGAGTATTATGACTATATTCTGGCTATGGATCGGGACAATCTGGATAAACTGAAAAGTGCCTGCCCAGAAGAACATCAGCATAAACTGTCTTTGTTTCTTGATTTTGCGCCTATGGCGTCTCAAAAGGAAGTTCCGGATCCTTATTATGGCGGTATCAAGGGATTTGAAAATGTGTTTAATCTGGTCAATGAAGCCAGCGAAGGCTTGCTGGAAACTATTAAAAGCAAAGAACTGTCTTAATTGACCTAATCGGCTTGAACAGAGCCTATCTGAAAACTGTTTTTCCCCCGGTTTTTTACCTGATACATGGCGGCATCTGCAATTTTAAGCAGGGTCTGACAATTCTCCCCATGTTCAGGAAATATACTGACACCAATACTCAGTCCGACATGGCAAATTTTGCCCTGGATATTAATGGGCTGTCCTATTTTATCAATAAGTACTTTACACAGGTTTTTTACATCATCAATATTTTTAATATTAGAATAACAGATGGTAAATTCATCACCGCCCAGGCGGGCAATTAAATCTTCCTTTCGCAGTGATGTCTGCAGACGTCTGGTTACATTAATCAGCACCTCATCACCGATATCATGGCCATACTGATCGTTAATCAGTTTAAAACCATCCAGATCCATGTACAGCAATGCCAGCATATACTTGTTACGTTTTGCACGATTGAGCTCCTGCTTAAGCAGTTCTGAAAACAGACGGCGGTTGGGTAGTTCAGTCAGGCTATCATGTCCGGCTATATGTAGAAGGTGTTCATTGGCTTCCTGTAATTCCCGGGTTTTTTCCTTTACCTTCTGTTCCAGTGAGTCATGAGCAATGGTTAACTTTAAAGCCGTATTCTTATATTGTTCAGCCAGGGTAGAAAGCAAACTGACAATTCTGGAAGTATGACGTGTTACGATAACAGCCACAATAATAATCAGTAAAATGCTCAGAGCTGTTAATGTCGCTACAATAGAATAGGATGTTTTAAGTTTTTTTTCAGATTCTGACTTTATAAACTGGTTTTCATGGTTCTGATATACGATAAACTGGTCCATGTAGGAAATATTCTGATTCTGCATGGGAACGGTTTCATTGACCAGTATATTAAGTGCTTTCTTATTTTCATTGTTTTCTGCCAGTTCAATAACTTTATACTGACTGCTGACCACATTACGGGCAATTTCCCGCTGTATTTCCAGTAATTTTTTTTCATCTTCATTCAGTTCGGTTTTAAGCAATTCCTGTCTGACTTCAAGAAATAATCCCCCCAGAGAGTGGAACTGTTGAATATAAGAATCTTTTTTAAAGGAATCTGTAGAATTGGTTAATGCCTGCAGGATAAGGATTCTTTCCCTGGAAATAGAACGAAGCTTATGCATTAAGTCAATCTGCTTATTCTGGGTATCAATAATATTAATAATATGGTTCTGTACAGAGCTTAGATATTTAAAACTGATAACAGTGCTTATGGCAATAAGAATAATAATGACAATAAAGGATATACTCAGGTAACGGCGGGTTTTATTAGCCTCAATTGTAGAGTGTATAGTGCTCAGGGTCATGGAGTATTTTGTCGGTATGGTAATTACAGTTTATTATAGTTGCTAAACCCTGTTTTAGGTAGGATGAAATGATTTTGACTGGAGCTTGAAGTGGGGAAAACTGAAATTGACCTGTGATCCGACAAGTTGAGTTCACAGGTCAATTGTTTAGCGGTTACGACTGATTATCTGAATACTGTTCAACCCAGATCATGGTGGCAGCGATAACGGCCGTGGGCATTACAATAAAATTAACAAAAGGTATCATGGATGCGCCCATGGTGACACCGCCAAAGCCAAGTGAAAACAGGCGGTTTTTTCTCTGCAGTCGGCGCTGCTCAGAAAATTTAACCTTGTGATTCCCCATAGGATAATCCAGGTATTGCAGAGACATCATCCAGGCTGTAAACAGAAACCAGAGTAATGGACCAATCACGGGAACCACAAATAACAGGATCAGAAAGGGGATAGACCATAACAGCATGTAAATGAGTTTACGAACCTCCATTAACAGGGTGGGCACCAGTTCTTTCATCATCTGTTTAAAACCGCCTTCTTCATCCAGTGGCGGCTTGCCGGTCAGGTATTTCTCTGTTGCTTCTGCCAGCAGTCCATTAAAAGGGGCGGCAATAATATTGGCCAGAATGGAAAAGGTGTAAAAAATAAGCACCAGCAGAGTTAAGCTGAATAAAATATACAGCAGGGGTTTAATAAACTCGACAATTGCCGCTACCCAGGACCACATACCCGAGGTATCCAGAAACCGCTCCATATATTCTTCAAAATAACTGAAGCCGAAATAGATACCAATGGAAAAAATCACGATATTGATTAATAAAGGAATAAGGACAAATGCTTTAATTCCAGGGCGGGTTAATAAAGGCAGGGCCCTGAACAGATAGCTGATCCCGGTGACCGGGTTATTGGATAGTGCCATAAAAATTCCTTATCTTTTTATGAGTTAAAAAAAGTGTAACTATTCAGTGTACCTACAGACAGTCACTCTACGTTACTTTAATTTATATTGAGTAGTTACAAAAAAGTTATTGATTTATAAAGTGTCGGCCCGCCAGCAAAGCGGCTCCTGCAGCGGCTTCCTGCTGCCGGGCCAGTTGTACAGGTACACCGATTTTCTGTTCCCGAATATATTGCCAGGCCCGATTATACGCGCCGCCGCCAATACTGCATACCAGTTTGGGATAAGGTGCTCCTAATTCAAGCAGCAGGGCATAGGCTCGGGCCTCAATATCGGCCATACCTTCCAGAATGGCCTGGAAAAAATCCAGATCATCGGCCGGCCTTGGGCTTAACACCGGCTGTAGATGCGGATCC
>JALVDE010000148.1 GCA_027009375.1 Gammaproteobacteria bacterium | reverse complement strand
TAAAACCAGTGCACCGGTAATTAAGCCCAGCACCATATTAAAAAACAGCCCGGTGACAGGAACAATAATAGTACCAATAGTGGGCAGGGTTGCCAGCCATTGTTCCAGATGATGTTCCTGGGTCAGCAGATAAGGCAGGCCATGTGCCAGAATGCCGCCGCCCACCAGGAACATGGCAGCTGTTCCGACAATGGACAGGGTTTTCATTAACAGCGGGGCAAAGGCCAGCAGTGCACGGCCCAGCAGATGTTTCATGCGGTCTGTAAAGCTTTTGGCCGGGTCTTTGAGCAGGTAAAATCCGGCATCATCCAGTTTTACAATACCGGCCACCACGCCGTAAACACCGGCGGTCATAACAATGGCAATGGCGGTAACCACAGTGACCTGGGTAATAAAAGCAGAGTCCTTTACTGTTCCCAGGGCAATGACCACAATTTCTGCAGATAAAATAAAGTCGGTGCGAATGGCGCCTTTAATCTTGTTTTTTTCATAGGCCAGCAGATCTATGTCAGGGTTGTGCAGGGCATTAATAACGGCCTTCTTCTGTGCTCTGGCAGAGGGCAGTAAGCTATGCAGGATTTTCTCGCTGCCTTCATAGCACAGGTATAATCCGCCCAGCATTAATAAGGGTGTGATCAGCCAGGGAATAAATGCGCTGATCAACAGGGCAGCCGGTACCAGGATCAGCTTGTTTTTAAATGAACCTTTGGCTACGGCCCAGACTACGGGCAGTTCACGTTCAGCACGTACTCCGGAAACCTGCTGGGCATTCAGGGCCAGATCATCACCCAGCATCCCGGCGGTTTTCTTTGCCGCTATCTTGGACATCAGGGCGATATCATCCAGAACTGTGGCAATATCGTCTAACAGGGCTAAAAGACTGGAACCCGCCATGTATCACTCCTTTATTAAGAGCTATATTTGATCACAGTCACGGGTGGATTTCAATGGCTGCATTTTAGGGTGGTATTATTCAGGTGACAGGGTATCCATCAGATCAATTAACAATTCAGCACCTTCTCTGCCCTGTTTTTAAAATCTTTTACTCCTTCCTGAGATGTAAAATTTAGACAAAGTACTAAAAAGCTTTATAATTCAAATATAGTACTTTTTCTGTAAACCGAGGTTTCTCTTGTCAGCACTGGATCACTTTTATGTCCCTACCCTGAATACGGTATGGAATGTTATGGTCAAATACGGCATAGATCCTCAGCCTATATTTGAAAACTTTGGTCTGCAGGAAGCGGATCTTCAGGACAGCAATAAACGCTGCCATGCTTATATAGAAATTGCCTTATGGCATCATGCTCAAAATATCATTAAGGAACCCTGTCTGGGCCTGAGTGCTGGTCGTGATACCTGGCATCCCTCGCAAATGGGTACCCTGGGCTATGCCTGGCTGGCCAGTTCTTCCCTGGAGCGGGCTTTCCACCGCCTGAGCCGTTTTCACCATATTGTGACGAATGCCTATGAAATAGAAACCAGGAAAACAGACTCTCTATATACTGTGTCGATACAGTACTCCAGCCATAATCCTGCGTTTCAGGCACGTTCTGAATCCATTATGGCGACTTTGCTATGTATGAGCCGAATGAATTTTGGCCATTCCCTGCAGGTACAGTCCGTGACCTTTGTTCATTCAGAACCCCAGCAGGTGCAGAAATACCTGGATGTGTTTGGCTGCAGACCGGTATTTGATGCACCGGAAGACAGTATTTCTTTTGCCCTTGAGGATGTCACCCGGCGACTGCCGGCGGCTGATCACCTGTTTGCTGAAATGATGGATCAGTCCATTATCCAGGCATTAAACAAGTTACAGCCGGACAATATTGTTTTCCAGGTGAAGGCGGTGATTATTGAGCAACTATCCTGCGGTAAGGTGACTGAGGAAGATATTGCCGGGCAATTGAATATGAGTAAGCGTAAATTACAGTTAAAACTGGCTGAGGAGAATGTGCGTTTCAAGGGGTTGCTGGATGATATTCGTTCCAATATGGCCAAAGATTATTTAAGGGGTAATAACCACTGCCTGAGTGAAATTGCTTTTTTACTGGGCTTTTCAGAAGTCAGTTCATTTTCCAGGGCTTTTAAGCGTTGGTCAGGGGTATCCCCCGGGCAGTATCAGAAAAGAGCGCTGGAAAAAAAGGCATAAAAAAAGCCTTTAACAGGCTTTATTAGAGTAAGGGTGGGGTAAATAAATTACTCATATTGAAGACGCGGAATTTCAATATGTACAGGGAATCGTGTGTAATTTATTTAACTCCCCCTAAAGTTGTGTGCTTGTGTCATTCTTATTATTATTTTCTTCTTCTTATTGTTGAGTACAAGTATAGGTTTTTTTGCTGTAGAGTCATTGACGTTTTGTGCAAACCTGATGACATTTTGTGCATAAATAAAAATTTGCCATTATTTTTCGCCTGAAACCGCTTCTTTGGTCGCATCCCAGGCCTTTTCTGAACCTTCTTTAGTGGCTTCCCATGCTTCACCAGTGGTTTCTTTGGTTGTCTGCCAGGCTTTTGATGAGCCACTTTTTGTGGCATCCCAGGCTTTGGAAGACATTTCAGTTGTTGCTTCCCAGACTTCTTTAGAGGTCTGTTTTGTGGCCTGCCAGGTTTTATCTGAAGTTTCCACAACACTGTCCCCTACTTTATCCCAGGTGCTTTCTTCAGTCTGTTCGGCCTGTTCTGAAGTTTGGGCACTATCTGTAGAAGCAGGGGCTGGCTGCTCCTGAACAACAGAATCTGCAGCAGCTAAAAAAACCGGGCTTAATAATAAAACAGCAAAAATAAATGTTTTTTTCATGATCTGATTCATCCTTTTTGTAGTAACAGCTGGATCCCCCCCTTACAGCCTGGGGATATTATCTCAGAGCCGATTTTAAAAAAACGGAAATATCAGACAGTTTTATTTAATAACATGAATGTCTTCAGCCTGTGGGCCCTTATCACCCTGGGTCACCAGAAAGTCTACACTCTGGCCTTCATGCAGAGAACGGTAACCGCTGCCCTTGATAGAGCGGAAATGGACAAAAATATCGCCGCCGGAAGAGCGGGTAATAAATCCATAACCCTTATTGGTGTCAAACCACTTGACCGTACCGGTTTCACGATCTCCGGCCATTTTTGGAGCTGCAGCGGGACTGCTGGCTTTTTTAGTGGACTTCTGAACAGGGTGGGTTTTACGTGGCGCATTCTGTGTGCTTAGAGACAGTGCCAGCAGAATAATAATAGCGGCAATCAGTGCGACGATAAGATGATTAACAAAAGCACCGCCAATGGCCATTTGATCCAGGGCCAGTCCGGCCAGTGCTGCCAGCAGTGCTGAAATAATAATGAAGATTATATTTTTTATATTAAACATGGATAACTCTTGTATGGTTAGTAATGTAATAAATGAAATATTTAGTTATGTAATTTACTTGTGCAATAAAGTTGCTATCAGTAATGATAATGTCGGACTATTTTAGTGCCAGTATATGACTGACTAACCCTTCATTATCCAGAGTTCAGCAGCATTTATCAAGTGGGGGAATTGCTTAAAGGATCTGGCCGGTAGTATAAAACCACTGCCCGGCCATTTTTACAAATTGCGAGCGTTCTTCCAGACGGGAGGCCTTGCCGTTGACCTTGTAACGGGCAATAAAATGCACTTCTCCGCTGTCATCCTGCGCCAGCCCCTTATGAGTGTCTTTAATTTTCAGACCAATCCACTGCTGGGTGGAATCTGCCAGGTCAATTTTTTGTGGACGGTATTGCGGGTGCCAGGTGTTTAACAGGTACTGGCTATCACCCAGCACATAAGCGGTATAGCGTGAACGCATTAACTGTTCAGCGGTTTGAGGAACAGAGGTAGCCTTATTATCGGCAGCCTCCAGAAAGCGGCCGCAGCATTGACCATAACTCAGGCCGGACTGGCAGGGACAGTCGGACTGGTCAGTAAAGGCCTGAGCAGATTTTTTTGCCATCAGGGCAGAACGGACTCATTATTAAACAGAGAATTAATCGTTTCCCGTTCCCTGACCAGGTAATGTTTATCCTGATCCACCATTACTTCGGCCGCCCGGGGCCGGGAATTGTAATTGGAGCTCATGGTAAAACCATAGGCACCGGCGGAACGGACAGCCAGTAAGTCAGCTGGCTTAATAGCCAGCGCCCGGTCCTTGCCCAGAAAATCCCCGGTTTCACAGACCGGGCCGACAATGTCATAAGTCCGCTCTGGTACGCTGTCCTCAGGTTCAATAACTGGAATGATGGCCTGCCAGGACTGGTATAAAGCAGGACGCATTAAATCGTTCATGGCGGCATCGACAATGGCAAAGTTTTTACCTTCAGGATCATCCGTCAGTTTCAGAAATTCCACCCGGGTCAGCAGAATACCGGCATTACCGGCAATAGCCCGACCAGGTTCCAGGATCAGCTTGAGCTTGCGTCCGGACAGTTGCTTTTTAATTGCCTGAGCATACTCAGAAGGAGAAGGTGGAGTTTCATCATTATAGGGAATGCCCAGGCCGCCGCCCAGATCGAGATGATGCAGCTTAATACCTTTTTTGCGCAGTTCATCCACCAGCAGCAGTACCCGGTTCAGAGCATCAATAAAGGGCTCAATTTCCAGCAGCTGGGAGCCGATATGACAGTCCACACCGACAATTTCCAGATGTTTATGCTGAGCAATATGCTGATAAACACCCATGGCCTTTTCAATAGGAATACCGAATTTGTTGGATTTCAGGCCGGTAGAAATATAGGGGTGAGTTTTGGCATCCACATCGGGGTTGACGCGCACGGATACCGGTGCCGTCACACCCATATCTTTTGCTACTTCGTTAATGCGTTCAATCTCAGCTTCTGATTCCAGATTAAAACAGTAAATACCCACTTCCAGGGCGCGCTGAATTTCATCGACACGTTTGCCGACACCGGAAAAGACAATTTTATCCGGGCGGCCGCCTGCGGCCAGAACCCGTTCCAGTTCTCCCACGGAGACAATGTCAAAACCGCTGCCCATTCGTGCCAGCAGATTGAGTACACCCAGGTTGGAATTAGCCTTAACCGCATAACATATCAGGTGATCCCGATCGCCCAGGGCGGTATCAAATGCCTGCCAGTGACGTTCCAGGGTAGCGCGGGAATAAATATAAAGCGGGGTGCCGTAACGCTGAGCCAGTGAGGCAACATCATTATCTTCGGCCATCAGGCGGCCTTTGTGGTAGTTAAAATAATCCATACTGATTCTTTATTAAGCTAGTGATTACCGGACGTATATGAGGAGGATTTTTCATCCGGCAGGTATAAAGGGCCTTTCTGACCACAGGCACTAAGCATACTGCCAATGCCCAGAATGGCAATAACCAAATAAAGTACCAGCTCTGCACGACACCATTTCATAAAAATACCTGTTATTAATGTTTGAAATTGCGCATTATACCGTAAATAGATTTAAGTGAATATGAGGTTTTAGGGATAATAGAGTGGGTGATATATAATGACTGTCATTGAACGTTAAAAATATAATAAAAAAACAGACTGTGAAATTAAAATCCTATATTTTCCGCTGGGTGACTCTGGCGACGCTGCTGCCGGCAACGGCTCTGGGGTTGTTTGCTACTTATTATGTGCAGAATCTGTATCATGAAGATGCGGCCAGGGATATTCTGCGCTCTCTGGAAAATATTTCTTCAGAAATTACCCGCAGTCTGCAGACAGAACAGAAGCTGATTTTAAAGCTGACGGAATCCAGGCCGGTGCAGCAGTTTCTGCCGGTGCTGCAGGCTGCGGCCAGGGGGCAGCGCTATCCTCAGTATACTGAAAGGCTTAAAACTTTGAGTGAGTTTCTGCAGCAGTATCAGTCGGTTATTTCTCTTTTTGATACTTTCAGGGTGCTGGACATCCGCGGTAATACCTTGTTAAAAGTCCGCTCCGGCCATGAAAGCATTACCCGCTATGAAGGTTTTGATCCCTATCCCATTATGGACAAGGAAATTATTCTGCCTGAGCATGTCAGATACCTGGCAGAATTACCGGAAAATAATGTCAGCTTTATTGAACTGCCGCAGACCCGTGATGAAATGGGCACGGAAAATAATATCGTCATCCCTGACGGTATTGTACCTCTTATCTATAAAGGCGAGCGGGTGGGCTATCTGGCCGTAACGATCAGCGGCTCTAATATCGATCAACTGCTGGAACTGGCGGCCCGGCTGTATAACGGCAAGTTGCTGATTGCTGAAATTGATGAAGAAAACGGGGTGCGCAATGGTCAGATCCTGTATGACGACAAAACTCTGCTGCGCTTTGCCCATTTAAAGTCCACTATTGAAAATATCCAGACGATTGAAGATGGACGGCTGTGGAATGCGTTTCTGGAATCACCCTTTGGTTCAGTGGTGTCTGGCAATGGCCGCTCTCATTATTATTATATTGAATATTTTCCCTATCCGGATTCCCTGACCTCATGGCTTATTGCCAGTGAGGTTAATGATGAGGCCTATACCAAACCCTTTGAACGCATTCGTGTCGGGATCTGGGTGCTGGCCAGTATAGCGGCTTTCAGCAGCCTGTTTCTGGCGCACTTTGCTTCCCGGGCGATTTCCACACCGATTATGCACCTGGCCAAAAACCTTAAACTTTATGCAGACGGCAGTCGGCCTGAACCGGTGAAAAGTAATATTGATGAGATGCAGCAGTTGTCTGCCTCCTTTATCTATATGGCAGAAAAACTGGAACAGGAGCAACAGGAGCGGATCAGGGCGGAAAACATGATGGTACAAAATGCCAAGCTGGCCAGTCTGGGACAGATGGCCGCCGGTATTGGTCATGAAATCAATAATCCACTGAATAATATCCGTTCTCTGTCCCGCTTAATTAAACGGGATCTGGAAAAATGCACCTGGGAAGGTGATGAGCAGCGTCAGTCTGCACGCTATCTGAAAAACATGCTGGAGGATATCAGCTCTCTGGATGAAGAAGTGGTTCGGGCTTCAGAAATTGTTCAGGGGGTACTGAGTTTTGCCCGGCAGATCCCGGATAAAGAATTCACCCGTATTAATATGATAGACCTGCTGAGAAATACAGAGGGGTTGATCCGCCAGGAAGCCAAACGTGCCCAGGTTGAATTACAGGGTATGGATACTATTGAACGTGGGGGATCTGTTATGATTATGGGCGACCAGGGTAAATTACAGCAGGCTCTGGTTAATATTTTACTCAATGCTATTCAGGCCTGTGCGGATGCACAATGTGCTCAACGCAGTATTGAGCTGAGTCTGCAGTATGATGAGGATGCGATGTTATTAAGCATTCGGGATCATGGCCCCGGTATTGATGCAGAGGTTATGGATCAGATTTTTGATCCCTTCTTTACTACCAAGAGTGTCGGTAAGGGTACCGGCCTGGGTCTGTCCATTGCACTGGGTATTATTCAGAACCATAAAGGTGAACTGAATATTGAAAATGCCGAAGACGGCGGTGCCGTGGTGAGAATAAAATTACCGGTTATCCACTAAACCTGTACCATTAAGTATCTACTAAGAATGAAACAGAAATTAATACTGATTGACGATGAACCCAAGGCTGGCCGCCTGATGGAACGCTACCTGGAAGACAGTTATGACTGCCGTATATTCCAGGATCCGCTTGCAGCCATGAACTATTTTAATGACCATGGGGCGGATCTGGTAATCACCGATATGCAGATGCCGAACCTGACCGGATCCGAAGTACTGGCGCAGATCCGGGCAGTAGATAAACAGATCCCGGTCATTGTGATCACGGCTTATTCTACTGTGGATAATGCTATTGAAGTGCTGCGTCTGGGCGCTACGGATTTTATTAAAAAGCCCTTTGATATTGAAGAGTTGAAAATCACTATTGACAAGGCGCTGAATGTTTCCCGGATTAAGGCTGAAAACTACCGTCTGAAACAGCGTCTGAAAGCCCGGGAGGATCAGGACGACCGCTACCGGATGATCGGTACCGGCGGTAATATGCAGAAAGTGTACGATATTATCGATAAAATTGCCGATATTCGCTGTAATGTCATTATTGAAGGGGAGTCGGGTACCGGTAAGGAACTGGTGGCCCGTGCCATTCATTTTCAGAGCCAGTCGGCAGACAAACCGTTTATTGTTATTGACTGCGGTGCACTGACCGACAGCTTACTGCAAAGTGAATTATTCGGTTATGAAAAAGGTGCCTTTACCGGTGCCAATAAGCAGAAAAAAGGTCTGCTGGAAACGGCCTCCGGAGGCACTTTGTTTCTGGATGAAATCTGCAATATTTCTGACAATATGCAGACCAAGCTGCTGCGGGTGGTGCAGGAGCAGCAGATCACCCGGGTGGGGGGGCTGGAAACCATAGATATTGACGTGCGCTTTGTGGTCGCCACTAACCAGCCCATGGATAAAATGGTGCAGGAAGGTAAATTTCGTCATGATCTGTATCATCGTCTGAATGTTATTAATATCCAGGTACCGCCGCTGCGTTCCCGCCTGGAGGATCTGCCCTTACTCACTGAAGCACTGATTAAACGCTTTGCGAAAAAGTATCACCGTAATATTAAGGGCTTTGATAAGGCTTCCACTAAGCTGTTGATGAGTTACCACTGGCCGGGTAATGTCCGGGAGCTGAGTAATATTATTGAGCGGGCCGTGGCATTATCTGATGATGAAATACTGCATCTGGATGCCATTCCCAATGCCGTGGATGCACCTGGACAGAGTACCGCAGAGCAGATTGATGCTGATCAGCCCACCCTGGCAGAGCTGGAAAAACGCTATATTTTAAAAATACTGGCGGCGAATAATGATAACCGGGAACAGACAGCGGCGATTTTAGGTATTAATAAATCAACCCTCTGGCGTAAGTTAAAAGAATACGATGAATAATTTTTTTATATTGGAACCGGGGCGTTAATTTATCGTGCAGCTTTCGCCGTTTTATATTGATACCTCAAGAGCCGGGGACCTGACCGCAAGGCAGTTTGAAATTGTCCGTCATCGCATTGCTCAGAGTTTTGGTGCCCGGGCCGAATATTCCCCCCTGGTTTATATTATGCTAATGGGCAGTTTATATGTCGCTATTCCGGAAGCTCAGCAGTTTTTCAGGTCTTACTGGTTGCTGATAGCGCTGTTATTTCTGGTGAGTTTATTGCGTGTCAGCATTGCTCAAAGGCTGTCTGCCGCACCAGAAGATAAATATAAACCTTTTTTAAACAGCTACTATGTACTGACAATAACGGGTGGTTTATTGTGGGGTGTCAGCATCGCCATGATGATCCATGTTAATCACCTGGGTGAGTTCAGCTATTTGCTGCTGGTTATCTGTGTGGCTACAACAGCCGGTGCCCAGGCCACTCTGGGTTCTTATTTCAGAGTGGTTGTGCAGTTTATTTTGCTGATTTGGATACCCATCATGTTGGTCTACGTTCTGCTGGGTGTGGAAGGGGCGCCATATGCTTATCTGTTTCTGTCCCTGACGCTGTTTTTACTGGCTTTTGTGATCCTGCAGTCATGGCGTATTTCCATGGATTTTCAAATGGGAGTGATTCAGCAGGTGCAGCTTGAACAGCGTAGTGATGAGCTTTATCAGGCCATTCAGACCATTGAACAACAGCAGAAAGAAGTCCGTCAGCACCGCGACCATTTGCAGGAACTGGTGGATGAAAAAACCGAAGATTTGAATCGGGCCAGGATCCGTGCTGAAGAAGCGGACAGGGCAAAAAGTGAATTTCTGGCCAATATGTCCCATGAATTAAGAACACCGTTGCATTCAATTTTAAGTTTCAGCCAGTTTGGAATAGAACGACTGGGAAAGGTGGATAATAAAAAAATTCGCAGTTACCTGGAAAAAATCCATTATTCCGGAGAAATTCAGTTAAATCTGGTGAATGATCTGTTGGATCTGGCTCGCCTGGAATCCAATAGTCAGGATCTGTTTTTTAAGCAGTATAACCTGTATCTCCTGATTAAAAGTGTGGTGGCAGAATTAAGCAGTCTGTATGAAAATAAAAACATCCGGGTTACTACTATTTCGGAGGAAAATGAACTGTATCTTCAATGCGACAGTTCCAAAATCATGCAGTTGATCCGCAATTTACTGGGTAATGCCATTAAGTTCTCACCGCAGGGTTCTGAAATTACCATTATCTGTGAAAAAAACCATGATTCCATCAAAATGACCGTTCAGGATCAGGGACCGGGTGTGCCCGATGGAGAAAAAGAACTGATTTTTGATAAGTTTAACCAGTCCAGCCGTACCCGTACCGGAGCAGGCGGTACCGGCCTGGGCCTAGCTATCTGTGCGCAGATAATAGAAGTTCATAAAGGCCGGATCTGGGTTGAAAATGGACAGCCTCAGGGTGCGCTATTTAATGTTTTGCTGCCGGTAGAATCCTGAATCACTAAAATAAAAGGCAGATTGCAATTTGCACAGTCAATTTGCAATCTGCCTTTTATTTTAGCGGCCCTGTCTTATCTGATCTCATGTATCTTATTGATATTTAAAATTTTTTATTAATTGGCATAGTCGATGCAATATTACTTAACATAAATAACAATGTACGATAATAAACAACCAACAAAGGAAGGAATAAAAGATGCAACGTAGACATTTCCTGAAAAACACTATGGCAACAGGTGCTATTGCTCTGGCCGCTTCAAGTGGTCTGTTAGTCCCTGGCAGCGTGTTAGCTGCATGGAACAAAAAAGCATTTGATGCTAAAGATGTACAGTCTGCATTAAAAGGGGCTATCGGTACTGAACTGACTGAAGCCACTGACAAGATTAAGATTAAGGCGCCTCAGATTGCAGAAAACGGTGCCGTTGTACCTATTACTATCAGCTCTACTTTAAGCAATGTTAAGTCTATTACCATTCTGTCTGAAAAGAACGGCACTCCACTGATTGCCAAGTTCAACCTGAAAGGTAAATCTGAAGCATTTATTTCCACTCGTATCAAGATGGGCAAAACTTCCAATATCATCGCAGTTTGCGAATCCGGCGGTAAATTTTACAGCGCCAGAAAAGAAGTTAAAGTCACAATCGGTGGTTGCGGCGGTTAATCAATAACCTCATAACACGATTTGATAATTGATATAACTAATACGTTAAGAGCAAGCCGGACAGTGAAATAACCGGGTACTCTAAACCAATACGAACAGGAAAAGAATAATGGCTAAAAAAAGCTCAATTAAAATTCGCGCAAAAGCGAAAAATGGCGTGGTTACAGTTAAAGCACTGATCAGTCATAAAATGGAAACCGGCTTACGTAAAGATAAAAAGACAGGTAAAGTAATACCCGCTCACTTTATTGAAGAAGTCGTTTGTGAACACAATGGCGCACCTGTACTGGAAGCTGAATGGGGTGTTGCTATCTCCAAAAACCCATACCTGTCTTTCAAATTTAAAGGCGGTAAAGCGGGTGATACCGTTAAGCTGTCCTGGAAAGACAATACAGGTAAGAGCGATTCACTGGAAACTAAAGTTAAGTAACTAAAGTTTCAGTAAAGAAATTTACCAACGAACGATAATCCCCCCCCATCATGAGTTGGTAATGCCGGGCGCAACAGGATAAAACCTGCGGCGCCTTTTTTATAGCTTTTCCAGATTATGCCAGCGCTTTTCGGCAGCTTTTAATAATTCTGCTTTTTCTGTATTTCCTTCCTGCGCCAGCTTCTCAGCCTCTTCCTTCCAGCTTAATGGGGTTTCAATATCCAGTATATGTTCTTCAACCAGTTGAAACAGTTCTTCCTCAGTGTTTGCATTGTTAATCTGTTCAAGAATGGACATAGGGTTCTCCTTAATTTTTTTGCCTAAATAAATCAGTTAAACCAACTGATTTATTTAGGTTTAGTTAATCATACCACTGTATCTGTGCACGAGGTATCTGAAAAAGCGGATAAATAAGCTCTAAATCAAACAAATATCAATAAATTCTAATATTAATAGATATAAATCAAGATGTAAGGATAATGCTATAGCCATAACTTAGCTCTCACGTTAAAATGATGGCGTAAAATTACAGCTAATGGCTTTAAATTATAGCTATATATTATTTAACAGGTTTTTCAGGGAATAGTTACATTATGACAGAATCAGAATTTACCCAGCAGATTGACGAACTTATTATGTCAATTGAGGATGCGCTGGATGAACTGGAGATGGATATTGATTATGAAAGTTCAGCCGGTATTCTGACTATTATATTGCCCAATAAATCACAGGTCATTATCAGCCGTCAGATTGCCGCCATGCAGCTATGGCTGGCCGCTAAATCCGGTGGTTTTCACTTTAATTATGATCCTGAAAAAGGCTGGCTTGATGAGCGCAGCGGTGAAGCTTTTATTGATGCTCTGAATCGTTGTCTGACAGAACAGGCAGGTGAGCCGGTGGCACTTGAACTGGAATAGTGAATATGAAAATTAAGTTTAACGGGATATTTTACGGGCTGAGTTTTTTACTGGGCAGTGGTCTGTTACTGACCGCTTGCAATGTTCTGGCCGCAACAGACAGGAGTGACCAGGCCAGTCTGTCTATGGGCAGTGAACTTTTCCAGATAAAATGCTCAGTCTGTCACGGCAGTGAAGGTACTGGTGGTGTGGGGATACCGTTGAACCTGGATGATTTTTTAAAAACCACCTCTGATAAATATCTGCAGCAGACCATTCGCCTGGGGCGTCCTGGCCGGATTATGCCGTCCTTTAATGAACTCAGTGATGTTCAGGTGCAGAGCCTGATTAACTATATTCGCAGCTGGAAACCGGAAATTAAACCGCCGGTATATGATCAGACTCATATTGCCGGTGATAAGGAAAAAGGCAAGCAGATTTTTAATTCTATCTGTATTAATTGTCACCGGGAAGAAGGTATCGGCGGCAAAGGCACCGGGGTCACTTTCTCACGGCCCCGGGATGCAGAAATTATTGCACCGGCCATTGGTAACCCGGCTTTTCTGGCGGCGGCTTCGGATCAGATGATTAAGCGGATTATTATGACCGGTCGGGAATCCACACCTATGATGGCGGCTACTTCCATGGGGCTGACAGAAAAGGATGTCGATAATGTTGTCACTTATTTACGTTCCCTGGGTAAAGATGTGAAGATGGGACATGATCACGACCATGCACCTGGTGCTGCGGTGCTGACTTATGAATCTTCCTATTCACTGGAAGAAACCATAGATAATATCAAGGCCGCGGCTATCGGCTACAATTTCCGTTATATTCGTGAACAGACACTTAATCGAGGCTTTGTAGAAAAGGATCAGGAAAACAAAAACCAGTACCTGGTGTATTTCTGTAATTTTAATTTTCTTAACCAGGCTTTATCCATTGATCCGCGAATTGGCATGTTTCTGCCGTTT
>JALVDE010000147.1 GCA_027009375.1 Gammaproteobacteria bacterium | reverse complement strand
ACCTTAATAACCGGTGCCAGACAGTTTGTGGTACAGGAGGCCGCTGTAACCAGATGGTTAACAGCAGGATCATATAAATTATCGTTAATACCGTACACAATGTTTAAAGCACCTTCAGTCGGTGCCGCTACAATGACTTTTTTTACGCCCTGGTCAAAGTAAGCCTGCAAAGTATCCGGTTTTTTATGATGTTTACCAGTGGCTTCAATAACAATATCGCAGTCCGACCAGTTATCAGGAGAGATTTCCTTAACAGATGTGTAAGCAATCTGTTGATCATCAATAATAATGTTATTATTTTCTGCACAAGTATCATGATCCCAGGTACCATGTACCGAATCAAATTTAAGCAGATGAGCAGACCCCTCAGCATCGGTCGCTATTTCATTAATACGCACCACCTGAAATTCAGGCATATCCCAGCCCGCCCGCAAACCAAGACGCCCCATGCGCCCAAATCCATTGATTCCAATACGAATAGTCATTTTTTCTCTCTTTAAAATGAAGGGTTAAGCGTTAAGCGTTAAGCGTTAAGTGTTAAGCGTTAAGTAAAAGCAAAGAGCATTAAATCCCGTAATGCTTTTCTCAGCGCTCAACGCTCAGCGCTATTCTTTTATCCACTCCCGGATCTGATCCGGACCAGGTAATCCCCCGGCATGTACCACTTTTTCATCCACCACCACCCCGGGTGTGGACATTACGCCGTATGACATGATTTCAGCCATATCAGTGACTTTTTCCAGGTTAATTTCGACACCAGCCTGTTCAGCGGCGATTTTTATCAGGTTGGCTGTGGTTTCACAGTTTTTACAGCCTGAACCCAGTACTTTAATGGTTTTCATATAAGAAATTCCTTAAGTTTTTTGAACCTAAATTAATCAGTTGAACCGTAGCGAGAATGATCAGAGTGCTGGAGATACAAGGTTTTACAGGTTATTTTGGCTTTATTCGTAGTCACCCTACGGGTGAAGTCAAAATGTTCTGGAAAGCCTTGTAGATTCAGTGCTATGGACATTCGCAGTAGGTTCAACTAATTAATTTAGGTTTAACTCTTATTCCGGACTCATACCAGCCTTTGGAGCGGTTGACAATTTTAACGACTGAAAGCATGACCGGGACTTCAATTAATACTCCGACTACGGTTGCAAGGGCTGCCCCGGACTGAAAGCCGAAAAGTACAATGGCCGTGGCCACGGCCAGTTCAAAGAAATTACTGGCACCAATCAGTGCAGAAGGCGCGGCGACATTATGGGCTTCACCGAGCTGCCGGTTAAGAAAATAAGCCAGACCGGAATTAAAATAAACCTGGATCAGGATAGGAACGGCCAGCATGGCAATAATCATAGGCTGGGCAATGATCTGTTCACCCTGAAAACCAAACAGCAGTACCAGGGTGGTTAATAAAGCCATAAGAGACAGTGGCCCTAGTACAGACAGAGTTGACTTTAGTCTGGATTCATCACCGTCTTTTAACAGCCAGTAACGCCATAACTGGGATAGTATAACGGGGATGACAATGTATAGAATGACCGAAAGAAACAGAGTATCCCAGGGCACTGTTATGGAAGACAGGCCTAATAACAGCCCCACAATAGGTGCAAAGGCAAAAATCATAATAAAATCATTTAAGGCCACCTGAGTCAGGGTAAAATGAGGTTCCCCGTCAGACAGGTTACTCCAGACAAATACCATAGCCGTGCAGGGTGCTGCGGCCAGTAAAATAAGTCCGGCAATATAGCTGTCTATCTGATCAGCCGGAAGCCAGGGAGTAAAGACACCACGTATAAACAGCCAGCCGAGCAAGGCCATGGAAAAGGGTTTAACAGCCCAGTTAATAAACAGCGTAACACTGACACCACGCCAGTGTTCTTTAACCCGATTAAGCGCCTTAAAATCAATTTTTAATAACATCGGAATGATCATCAGCCAGATCAACAATGCAACAGGCAAATTAACCTGAGCAATTTCCATAGCGGCCAGTGCATGAAAAGGGGCAGGGAACCAGTGCCCGGCAACAATACCGATAATAATACACAAAAACACCCAAAGCGTAAGATAACGCTCAAAAAAACCGATTTTTGCAGATCTTTCAGTAGTCATTTTTTTCTTTTCCTCAGCGCTCAACGCTCATCGCTCAGCGCTTTCTCAAGCACTACAAAGATTAGCCGGCCGATCAGGCATCTGCATCAGCCTGACATCATCATCATAAAACGGCGCGGTATGTTTTATATTGTTAACCGATATTTTCAATATTTCTGTTACCCATGTGGCCAGGTCAGGGTGCAGACGGTAATAAATCCATAATCCATTTTTTCTGTCGATGACCAGTCCGGATTTACGCAGGTTGGCCAGATGGTGAGATATTTTGGGCTGTGGCAGTTCCAGCGCATGGGTTAATTCACAGACACAGAGCTCTCCGTGCTGTACCAGCAAGGCAAGACAGCGCAGACGGGTTTCATCAGAAAGGGACTTAAATAATTGAGCAGGTGCTATAGCAGTCATTCATTATCCTGTTAAGATATATTACTATTATTTATATAGAGATAATTCTATATCCAATATAAACTATATATATTTATGTGAATATAGTAAGGCGGGTTATTTACTAAGTCAACCTGTAAAATATAAATACTGGAATTTTTATTATGAGTTTGATACAAACCGGTCTTCTTTTTGTTTTAACAGCCATTGCTGAAATTATTGGTTGTTATCTGCCTTATCTGTGGCTAAGAGAAAATGCATCTATATGGCTGTTGCTGCCAGCAGCATTAAGCCTGGCTGTTTTTGTCTGGTTACTTAGTCTGCATCCCACCGAATCCGGACGGGTCTATGCCGCCTATGGCGGTGTTTATGTCAGTGTTGCTATTGCCTGGTTATGGTTAATTGACGGTGTTCAGCCTAGCCGATGGGATTTTCTTGGTATGGCTTTTATGCTGACAGGCATGTTGGTTATTATTTATGGAAGTTCAAAATATACTTAGAAAACAGCTTTATACAGAGTATATCTAGAAAAAGGATTACGCTGAATTCGATTTGTTTATTAGAGTTTTATAATTTAATATTGCCAAAGTTGATCACTTGCGATATAGTGCAAGCTAATTGATCATCCAAATGAGAAGAAAATCCTCTATGTCTATTCGTCAACTGATAATTAATTTATTAGTTTTAAATATTGTCCTAAGCAATTTTGCCTGGGCAATAGACGAGTGTGCCTATGATTTTAGTAATAATGATACAATTGAATTTTTAATAAACAGTGATCAGTCTGCTGGTAATTCTTCATCTGATATGGATAGTGATAATAACAGTTCTTCCACCGTTAGCTGTGACAGCCATTGTTTTGCTAATGTCAGACTGGTTTATATTGCTTTTGATCTTACTGATATTCCATTTCTTAATAACCATTCCACCATTAATTCCCGGCAAGTCCTCTGGCATTCTGTAAATGCCCAGCCGCCTGTAAAACCTCCCAGAGTCTGAATCTTTTAAATTTTAGTTCGTAAATAGTAGTAATAGTACCCGAGTCAAATTTACTCCTGATCGGTATTTATTCATTGCTTTACGAATAGTTTTTATTTTTAAGATCAGGACTTTTTTATGTTTAAAATTATTTTTATTGTCTCTTTAATGACAGGGGCAATTCTGTCAACTGTGTCTGCGGCTGATATCAGTCAACGTTTTAACCAGAATCAGAAGGTTTTTACACAGGATACCAGCCGTCCCAGCCAGCTTAGTGCGCTGGTTGATGAGTTATTAACGACAAATCCAGCCCTGCAGGCAAAACAGGCCAGAGTTGAAGCGTCATCAGCCCAGTACCAGGCTGATTCACAGGCTTTGTATAACCCGGAACTGGATGTTGATTATGAAAATACCGATACAGATACCAGCAGTATAGGTATTTCACAGG
>JALVDE010000146.1 GCA_027009375.1 Gammaproteobacteria bacterium | reverse complement strand
AATTACTAAAATCTGTTGTGTTATTTTTATTTTAGTATTCAGCCCAACGGCGTTGATAAATACAGTTTCGGCTCAGGATACAGCTATGAGCCAGAAGACTGCCGTGAGCTCAACAACAGCCGTGAGCTCACAAACTGGAAATAAACAAAAGACTGCTGATGCAACCATTATAAACTTCTCAGAATATCAGCCGGGCAGTGGTCAATATACGGTTAAGATGACTATTACAGATAATTATTTACGCATTGACGACAGCATGAATGCCAAAGGCTTTATTTTGTTTGATCGGCAGAAAAAAATTATCTATAGCGTCAGTGATGATAACCAGCAGATAGTTCAGATTAATAACCAGCCGGTGACGATACCATCACCTATTGAATTAAAACTCAGTGAGAAAAAACTGCCCGTGCAAAAAGATGCGCCTTTAATTGAAGGTAAGTCCTCTGAGCACCACCAGTTTTATGTTAATGAAAAACTTTGTTATGAAATGATTTCAGTACCGGGTCTGATGCCCGATGCGGTAACCGCCATGCAGAATTTTAAACAGGTTCTGGCAGGCCAGCAGGCAGACACTTTAAGGGTTATTCCTGCTGATCTGCAGGAAGGCTGTGATTTGTCTCAGAATACTTTTTATCCTAAACGTTATCTGCAAAAAGGTTTTCCAGTAATGGAAAAGGGACTATCCCAGGATCAAAATCTGCCAGAAGGAGATAAATTGTCAGCGGTGGATGGTATCTCTTATTCCAGGGTATTAATAAATTATACTCAGGCGCCGGTATCAGTGAGTCTTTTCAAACTGCCGGATTATGAGACACTGCCGTTAAATTGAGCTATTGAGTTTTTAACCTTGCAGAATTTAGTTATACGACCAAAATGTGGCAATCATGGCCAACTTTATGGTCGCATAACTAAATTGCTTTTGAGTTACGATGAGCAACTATAAATCCCAGCAAACCAAGTACCATAAGGATAAATGATGCAGGCTCATCTACAGCAGCAACCGAATCACGAACTAAAAAACTGCCGCCCCATTTAGATTTTGCTACATAAAACATGATATTACCTTTCAGTTCCGTATAAGACTCGCTGGGAAGTGGATAGATTATAGATGGAATGCGGTTGAAAATCTTAGCCGTATAATGATTCAGGCCTGAAATTGTATCAGCCAGGATGCCTGTAGTATAGCGTTTGTTTACTCCTGTATGTTCATAATATGTCTGGCCATCAAGATTAAGATAATATTCATCAAAGGTGGATCCAAGCAGTGATATCAACCCACCTGTAACAGATTCATCTTGCTCAGCATATAAATTAAAACCGGAACCTGCTATACCACCATAATTTATAATTAGAGAATCCAGTTCGGATGCAGTTGCATAACGCCATCCGGAGAATTCGCCCCCGGTACCAAATTGAGATGATACATAATCAAAAGACATATCTACGGATTCTGTAACATCTAACCAGTCCAGACCTGACTCTGTATCTGTTGTGTATTTGCCGTTATCAATGACAATGGCATAAGAGAAAGTGCTGATACTTAAAAGCAACAGTATTAAAAAAAAATGATTTAAAATTTTCATAATAATTCCAAATATAGATATTAATGAAACAGTGTTTATCGAAATAAAAACATCCAATTAATAAGCAGCATAAAACATACCAGAAAAAATATCTTTTTATAAATCATTATATTAGAAATCTCTAATTTGCAAATCCTTTAGCTATGTATAAAAACCTGACAGTTTAAAAGGAATTTTATTTTTTGGTGTAAAATATTTAGACAGGATTGTTTTCAAAGGGATAGATCAAATATAAGCCATTTGCTTTACAATTAAGCCGGAATATTAAAATTCTGAAAAAATGTGTTGCGGTGATGCCTCTGGTTAGAAAAATGGAAACTGATTTATAGGAAGCACAAAGCAATTTGCCCATGGGAAATATTTCATGAGTATTTTTCACTGTGTCTGGAGGCCAGATAATTTTATTACATGGTTTTTTAAAAAAAACTCAAAAAACACCGATCACACAATTATCAATTTACAGCTTGAAAAGTGCCATTGTAGGCCTCACTTTAAGTAATTATTCTACTGATAGAGGCTCAATGCCAATGCCATCGTATATATTTACCTACAACGAACAAGATAACAGCTTCCCCGAATGCTACCGGGTTGTTAGTCCAGAAGAAGACGCTGAGTTTTTGCGCAGGTCGGAAAACCTGACAGGCACTGTCCTGAAGACAGAAGCCATGGATTTTCTGGAGGAATTGATGGCACGTTACCAATCGAAAGAATCGATAATAACTGAGATGGTCGACGCACCCTACTGGAATTTTATAGAGCTCCGCTTTAATCCCGCCAAAGCTGAGGCGAACGAAAAAAATAAACCACAGGGTTACACCCTCTCTAAGAAAACAGTCTGAATATATCCCCGCCTTTAATGAGTCAAATAAAAGCAACCCCAGAGCTTATAAAAAACCTTAACGATCTTGCGTCCTTAGCAAGTTATTCACTAATAGATGCCCTTAACAGTGACCCTGAAGCAAAGGCCGACGGTGTGGATCACCTACCAAGACAGGTTTTCAGCGGGCATTATGTGCCTGTGATGCCAACGCCCCTCAAAGAACCTGTCTATATAAGCCATAGTAAGAACTTTTTTAGTGAACTGGGCTTTGCAGATAGTCTGGCACAATCAGATGATTTTACGCGCATGTTCTCAGCAGACCTCTCAAAAATACCCCGGCCGCTTAGAAAGCCTGGCTGGGCATGTGGCTATGCTCTATCCATCTATGGCACCGAATACTACCAGCAGTGTCCCTTCCAGACGGGAAACGGCTATGGTGATGGTCGTGCTATTTCCATCTTTGAGGGTGTAATCAATGGCCGACGTTGGGAAATGCAGCTTAAAGGAGCTGGCAGAACACCTTATTGCCGTGGGGCTGATGGTCGTGCCGTACTACGTTCAAGTATTCGGGAATTTTTAGCCCAGGAACATATGCACTCATTAGATGTGCCGACATCACGCTCTCTATGTCTGTACACCTCTAAAACTGAAAAGGTCAAACGTCCATGGTTTGAGCAGGGTTCATATTCAAAGGATCCTGAATTAATGATAGAAGAGCAGGTTGCCATCTCGACGCGGGTTGCACCATCATTTCTCAGAGTGGGACAGCTTGAACTTTTTGGTCGTCGTGCCCGTAAAAATGAGCATCCCAGGGCGATGCAAGAGCTTGAAAAGATTGTTCTACACTTAATTGATCGTGAATACAGTGAGGCAATTGATAAGGGCTTAACATTAGAGGAAAAAATACTTCTGCTTGCAAGCGAGTTTCGCGGTCGCCTCACTTCACTTATTGCAAACTGGATCCGTGTCGGCTACTGCCAGGGTAATTTTAATAGTGATAACTGTGCAGCGGGAGGCTTCACTCTCGACTATGGTCCTTTTGGATTTATCGATATGTTTGATCCGGAATATCAGCCATGGACGGGAGGTGGACTGCATTTCTCATTTTTAAATCAGCCACAGGCAGCAGAGCGTAACTTTCATATGTTTTGCGTCGCTGTATATCCCTTACTTATATCGAGTAAGAGTGCTCTGGCTGAGCTGGAGGCGATCAGCAATGACTTTTCTAAAGTGATGCAGGAAGCAATGGAAAAAATGTGGGCAGCCAAACTTGGACTGGCTGATTTTGATGAATCACTTTATAAAGAACTCGTAACATTAATGCTGAAAACTTCCGTCGATTATACTATCTTTTTTCGAGAACTCTCACAAATACCGCAGGACATTACTCCGCTCAAAAAAAGCTTTTACCGTAACTCCATTTCTAATGAAAAAATTCTGGAAAGCTGGACTCTATGGCTGGATAAATGGAAATCACTCATCAATGTGACTTTGCCTGAGTCCC
>JALVDE010000145.1 GCA_027009375.1 Gammaproteobacteria bacterium | reverse complement strand
TCCAATTGTGGATCACATATTTACGCTCATAGAGAAAATCATAAGCATTACATTCTTCGCTTGGGTACTTTGGATGATGATCCTGTGGTTAGACCTACAAGCCACATTTGGATTAGCCTGAAAGCCTCTTGGTACGAAATAGAAAAAGATTGCAAATTACCTCAATTCAAGGAATGGCCAGATAACAGATAATATAATGTAAAACATAAACATGTTGTTATATGAAAGCAGGATAAAAGCAATAAATAATGTATGCGGTAATATTTAGAGCAGATATAAACAAGTTTGACCAACGTTATTCTGAAATGGCTTCAAGAATGAGAGATTTGGCAATTGACAAATACGGATGTAAAGAATTCATTTCTGTCACAGAAGGAGAACAAGAAATTGCAATTTCATATTGGCATGATCAAGTGCAAATAAAAAAATGGAAAGCTGATTCTGAGCATTTAGTGGCGCAAGAGCTTGGACAGTCTGTCTGGTATAAATCCTATAAGGTGCAAATTGTAGAAATAATTCGTGAATATAGTAAAAACACATAACACATATGAGTATTTAACTGTCAATAGAAAAAAAACACCATAAAGAAAAATTATTTTTCCCTGGCAGTGGTAGATGTCAGGATACTCACAATATTTTTCAGAGCAATTTTATTTTCAGGATAATAAAGTAAAACTACTGATTTCAACGGTAGCAATAATTTCAATAGCTGCATTTAAGGGCAGACTTGAACAGCCGATTATACTTCTAGCATGGCCAGCTTGCTTGAGTAGAACAGATGAAAGCAGGTCGGATGCGCCATCTAAAACATTTGCGTGTTGAGTGAAGTCTGAAGTTGAGTTAATACAGCCTTCAATCTTAATCAGCTTTTTAAAGGTATATTCCTTTTCTAACTCTACTATTTGACTCAATATATTTAAAGCACATAATTCCGCTGCTTGTTTACCTTCTTCAATACATAATTCACTGCCTAACTTTCCTGAATAAATTATACATCCATTTTTTATAGGAAGTTGTCCTGAAATAAACGCCATGTTATCTGCAACAATATATGGTCTATAGTTACCTAAAGTCTGTGGAGGCTGTGGGAGTATTTTATCTACAGCTAACAGTTGTTTTTTTATATCTAAAATAATCATTATATATTTTTACTAGTGAGCCCCGGCAGTAATGCCACCATCAACAAAAAATGTTTGTCCTGTTACAAATCGACCTCCATCCCCTACTAAATGAAGAACCCATGAGGTTATATCTTTCTGTGTACCTAGCCTGTTTAGTGGGTGTAGTGCAGCCAATGTTGCTAGCTGCTTTGAATCCATTAAATTATCATATAGTGGTGTATCAATAACGGCAGGTGCAATGGTATTTACTCGAATATTATTGGATGCAAACTCAATAGCAAGGTGCCTGGTTAAAGTATGGACCCCACCTTTTGCTACCTGAGATGCCGAACATGGTGTCGCAGCAAGTGGGTGCTCTACCCACATCGATCCAATATTTATAATGCACCCGTTATTGTTTTCTATCATTGAAGGTATTACAGCTTGTGAAGTAAAAAAAGCCCCTTTAACAGCGGTAGAAAAATACATATCTAAATCATCTTCAGTAGCATCCAGAAAAGGTTTTGGAACAAATACACCTGCATTATTAATTAAAGCATGAATGGATCCAAAGGTGTCAATTGCCGCTGAAGCCAGAGCTTCGCCAGTTGATTTTAAACCTATATCACCAGCGATTAATTTAATACGTGATTTATTTTCCACATTTTCATCTAGGAGCTTTTCAAGACGCCCTTTATTTCTTGCATTTAGTACAATATTTGCACCTTCTTTAAGAAATGCTTTCGTCATAGCTTCTCCCATACCTGAAGATGCTCCTGTAATAATGATTGTTTTATTTGCAAACATGTATGCCTCCTAATTATTACTCTAATGAATGAAGTGTCTATTCTAAGGAAATTTGTGATATAGTAATAACTGATAATATCTATATATAATATAGAGGTTGACTATATGAATTTGCAGCAAATCAAGTACTTCTTAGCGGCGATTGATACAGGTACGTTCCTCGCGGCTTCAGAACAGGTGCATGTAAGCCAGCCTACGCTCTCATCAGGCATAAAAAAACTAGAAGAATCACTTGGAGTAAAATTATTTTATAGAGGTAGCCGCTCGTTAACATTAACAGCTGAAGGAGAGCTGTTTCATAGTAAAGCCCGCGAAGCATTCAATCAACTTGAATATGTCAGATCGGCTCTAAAAGGAAGTTATAAAAAAATAAACATTGGTGTTATCAATACTATATCAATGGATCACATTGCTGATATCATAAAAGCGTATAAACAAGCAAAGCCAGCTGTATTTATTGAAATTATAGTTGGCAGTTCTGAGTTACTAAGCAAACTACTCATGACTCAGAAAATTGATTATTTATTTTCAAGTAAATTAGATATTGCTGCAAAATTTGAATTACTTTTTAAAGAACCGCTTAACCTGGCTGTATCTACGAAAAATCCACTTGCACAATTTAACAGCATTGAGATAACACAATTACAAAAACACAAATTTATTGAAAGAATTCGATGTGAATCTTGGGATAGTGTTCATGAGCTAATTAATAAATATGACTTAGAACTTCAAAGCATATGTAGTGCTGAAAATGATGAAACTATTCTATCATTAGTTTCTGTTGACCTGGGCGTGTCTATCATGCCGGTGAGAAAAACCCCATATGATGTAAAGTTTATCAAAATAAAAGAAATAAATATATTAAGGAATATTGGGATTTATTCTAATGAAAATGTTTCTCAGAATAATACCTTGTATAATATTGCTTTAGGTGTTTGTAAAAAGTATAACGAACAAGGTTAGATTGTATAAGGAATGAAACATAGTCAGAGTTATATGTAGCAATGCTATGCAGGCACCGACCACTCAAATAAATTAAATCTTAATTTCCAATAATAAAATCTGTTTTGTTTGGCATCATAATCATTTCAATATGAAAAGCCAATAAATTTGTATTTACGGGATTTTGCTGAAAGTCATCATAAACTAAAAATGAAGTGGTCGTAAATAAAAGATAAGCAGTAATTTAACTGGTTTTTAATTCTGCTGCTTTTCCCTTAACGTTTCCAGCTTATTAATGACTTTCTCTGCTCTTAAAATATTTTTCTGAGCAATTTTATTTTCCGGATCATAAAGTAACACCTGTTGCCAGTGGGCAATGGCCTGCTGAAACTGGCCATCGGTATAAAATTTATTGGCTTCTGCAAAATGATATTGTATGCGGTAGTTAATGGAGCGATCCAGTTCCTGTTCCAGCTGGATCAGTTCGGGGTTGTTTTTCTCAGAGTCGTTCAGAGTAGCGATCAGCATTTTAGTTTTAATTAAATTACCGTTCTGGAAATTTTTTTCTATCTCCTGAAGAATATTAGTCTGCTGTTTTTTTATAACAACGGATCGGGCTTTTTTCTTGCGCTTATAGCTTTTAGAGGCTCGTTGTTTAAGCTGCTGTAAAATCTGTTCCCGTGCTGGGGTGGGCTCCAGGGCAATAGCCTGTTCTATATGTTTTCTGGCATGACTATAATGCCCTCGTCTGCTCTCCTGCTGTGAAAGCTGAGTTAACTGGGCGGCCAGTTCCAGGGCTTCTTTATTCAGGGCGTCCAGCTGCTTTTTAAACTCCTTGTCTCTGGGGCTTATAATGGTCTTTTCCTTAAATAGAGGCCGGGCCTGTATCATCCACTGGCTGCGTTCAAGCATCAGCTTTTGAGCCAGTTTTTGCAGTTCATTGGCCTGTCGATCAAGCAGTAATTGCTGGGTTTTTTCCAGGTTCTTGCCTTTGGGGTATTTGGCTTTTGCTGTGTCGAGCAGATCCAGGGCTTCTGCCCAATGGTCCTGTTCAATCAGCTTTACTATT
>JALVDE010000144.1 GCA_027009375.1 Gammaproteobacteria bacterium | reverse complement strand
CACCGGGAAAATAATATAAGACAGGATACCTGTCAGCATTAAAGCAATAATAATAAAGAAACCATAGGGCTCAATCTTGCTGTACTGCATGGAAGCCCGAGGCGATAACAGACCTGACATTATACGTCCACCATCCAGTGGTGGAATGGGTAATAAATTTAACACCCCCAGAATCACATTAATGGTAATTCCGGCAATCGGCATTAATAAAAAGAACAGGCTGATGGAAGAACGCCCGTCAAAAAACATCACTGAAATGTTTAAAAAGACCGCCCAGAACAGTGCCTGCAGAAAATTACTGACCGGCCCGGCAGCAGCCACCCACATCATATCTTTTTTAGGATTTCTCAGATTACGGGCATCAACGGGTACCGGCTTGGCCCAGCCAAAGGCAAAACCAGTCAGTACCACCATCAGGACAGGCACTATAATAGTACCGACCGGATCAATATGTTTAATAGGGTTAAAAGTTAATCGACCTAACATTCTGGCCGTAGAATCCCCTTTTTTATCTGCCATCCAGGCATGTGCTGCTTCATGCAGAGCCACGGCAAATAATACCGGCAGGATCCAGATTGTAATTTTTTGTATTGTAGTTGCGTCCATCCGGGTAATTATATCATTTTTATGTTAAAAGTTTTTGACTATTCAAACGGAGTCGGATCCCCCAGCCCCTTTCTGACCACATAAGGAACCTCTTCCTCAAAATCAACCACCGTCGTCGCCTCAAAGCCACAGAACCCACCGTCAATAATCAGATCCAGCTGGTGTTCCAGTACCTGGCGAATTTCATAGGGATCGGTCATGGGCAGTTCTTCACCGGGCAGGATCAAAGTCGAACTCATTAAAGGTTCGCCCAGATCATCCAGTAATGCCTGGGTAATAATATTATCAGGAATACGAATACCAATGGTTTTACGTTTGGCATGCATCAGCCGCTTGGGCACTTCACGGGTGGCTTTTAAAATAAAGGTATAAGGACCGGGCGTATGCGCTTTTAACAGACGGTACTGGGTATTATCAATCTGGGCATAAGTACTGATTTCTGATAAATCCCGACAGACCAGGGTAAAATTATGTTTTTTATCCAGTTGCCGGATAGTCCGGATTTTGTCCATGGCCTGTTTATCACCGATATGACAGCCAATAGCATAGGCCGAGTCAGTTGGATAAACCACTACACCGCCCTGCCGAATGATCTCCACCGCCTGATGGATTAGACGATACTGGGGGTTCTGCTCATGAATTTGAAAAAACTGGCTCATTTAACTGCTTCCATTTGGCTTTTAACTTTAATAGCTTTTACTAATATATTATTTATAAGGGACATCTTTCAGAGAAATAAGTCCCATACCGGTTTGCACTGTCTTGGTAAAGGGGGTAACTGACCCAGTTTAATCCAGGGAAAATCCGGATCATGGAAATCCGATCCGGCTGATGCATACAGGTCAAAATCACCGGCATGGGCCGCCATGGTTTTGACTTCATTAACATCATGACTGCCGGATACTACCTCTATGGCCTGACCGCCGGCGGCCATAAAGTCCTTTATTAATTTACGTAATTTGGTTCGGGTCAGCTTATACCGGGCAGGATGGGCTATAACGGCAATGCCGCCGGCACCGGTTATCCAGCCAACCGCATCCTCCATACTGGCCCAGTCACCACTGACATGACCCGGCTTATTCGCTACCAGATAATGCTTGAACACGTGACGGATATTTTTGGAATGACCGCGATCCACCAGAAAGTTGGCAAAATGCATACGCCCCAGCATCCGGCCTTCTGAAAAGGACTGAGCACCTTCATAAGCACCGTGAATACCGGCCTTGTCCAGCTTATCTGCAATTTCCCGTGCCCGACGCTCCCGAAATGCCTGTAATTCGGTAATGCCTTTTTGCAATGGCTCATAGTCCGGATCAAAATTAAGCCCGACAATATGCACCGTGCGCTTATTCCAGGTAACTGACAGCTCAATACCATTAATAAAACGAATGCCTTCTGCCTGTGCCGCCTGACGTGCCGTTTGCAAACCATCCACACCATCATGATCAGTCAGTGCCAGCACTTCAACCCCTGCCTGTGCTGCACGCCGGACTAATTCATCAGGCGGCAAGCGACCATCAGATGCGGTGGAATGAGTATGAAGGTCAATCTGCATTATGCTGAATATTATTTTAGTATTATTATAAAAAGAGGCTGATTTTACCTTATTTTGAGGCTGATTTTTATTCTTTATTGAATTTTGTTCTAAAATTAGAGTCCAAAATATTCATTTTAAAAAGAAAGCCGTTTAAAAATGGTTAAAAATCGCCCGTTATTTAAAAAGTTGTTCTTAATTTACATAGATGTCAAAATAGCCATTTGCCGAATTTATAATTTCCACTAAAAAAACAGACCACCACAAAGAAAAAGTACACTTATGTTAAAGTTTTTATACGATTTTTTACCGATTATTATCTTTTTTGCCACCTACAAGTTTACCGATAATGACATTTATGCAGCCACCACAGCAGCCATTATCGCCACCGTTATTCATACAACCATACAATGGTTCAGGCATAAAAAACTGGAA
The DNA here is from genome assembly GCA_027009375.1 of Gammaproteobacteria bacterium. Classification (GTDB taxonomy): domain Bacteria; phylum Pseudomonadota; class Gammaproteobacteria; order GRL18; family GRL18; genus JANELJ01. The sequence goes on along the minus strand of JALVDE010000144.1, from coordinate 1,323 downwards.
AATCAGCATATTATCAATCTGGTGGTTATCCTGCTTTTCGGCGGTATGACCCTGTTGTTTCATGACGATACCTTTATCAAATGGAAAGTCACGGTGATCAACTGGTTATTTGGCCTGGTATTACTGGGCAGTCAGTTTATTGGAGAAAAAAATATTATTCAGCGTCAGCTGGATCATGCCATTACCCTGCCAGATAACATCTGGGTGCGTTTAAATATGATGTGGGTGGCGTTTTTCTTCTTTTCAGGACTGATTAATATTTATGTAGCCTTCTTTTACGGCCTGGATTTACCTGCAGAAGTCCGTCAGGAATTCTGGGTGGAATTTAAACTTTACGGCATGCTGGGGCTGACCTTCGCCTTTATGATTTTTCAGATTTTTTACCTGCAACGCCATATTATTCATGAACCCGCAGAAGATGAGGAAGTTTCTTAATGCTCTATGCCATTATTGCCAGTGATATTGCAAACACTCTGGACAAACGTTTAGCTGCACGGCCCGATCATCTGCAGCGACTGGAAGCCTTAAAAAACGAAGGCCGTCTGGTATTAGCCGGACCACATCCAGCCATTGATAGCAATGATCCAGGCGAAGCCGGTTTTACCGGCTCCCTGGTGGTTGCAGAGTTCGATACCCTGGAAGATGCCCGCAACTGGGCCGATGCTGACCCCTATATTAAAGCCGGGGTTTATGACCAGGTTATCGTAAAACCCTTTAAAAAAGTGCTACCCTGAGACCCAAAACCTATTCTTAAAATCTTATCAAGGAAAGAAATCGAATGATCTTTAGTTCTAATTCAACAGTTATACAAAAAAAGACAGCAAAGAAATCAGTATTCAAAAAAGCGGCTTTAGGCCTGGCCTTATCAGCCCTCCTCATCAGTTCCTCGGCTCTGCTGGCAGAAGATAAAGTCATAGCTAATGTTAATGGTGAGGACATCTCAGAAAGCCAGCTGGAAATAGCGGCTACTCAGAGCAAGGTGGATTATAAAAACATCACTCCTGAACAGAGAAAACTATTAACAGAGGCACTGGTTAACCGTCAGCTGGTGCTGCAGGAGGCCATTAAAGCCGGTTTTGATAAAAAACCCGAAGTTGCTGCACGGGTTAAGGCCTTAATTGACAGTTATATTGCTGCTAATTACCTGGCAACCGTTGCTGAAAGTTTTAAGGTCAGCGATGCAGAAATCAAAGCATTCTACGACAAAAATGTCTTACAGAATACCACCAAAGAATACAAAGCTCGCCATATTCTGGTTAAAACGGAAGCCGAAGCAGTAGCGCTTATCAGCCAGATTGAAAACGGTGCTGACTTCTCCAAACT
>JALVDE010000143.1 GCA_027009375.1 Gammaproteobacteria bacterium | reverse complement strand
CGATACCGGCTCCGGCAGCAAAGGTGGAGATCTAGGCTGGTTTGGTGAAAAAGATATGGTTCAGCCCTTTGCCAAAGCGGTAGCGGGCCTGAAAAAAGGTGAGCTGTCTAAAAAGCCGGTTCAGTCCCAGTTTGGCTGGCATGTCATTATTCTTGATGATGAGCGTAAGACTACGCCTCCACCACTGGAGAGTGTGAAAGCAGAGATTGAGAAAATCTTAATTAAGGAAAAATTAAATCAGTATCTGGATGATTTAAATGCTAAGGCTAAGATTACTTTGAAGTAGTTTTTTATTTTTCCTGTTTTTCCCTCACCCTCTCCCGGAGGGAGAGGGAATTATAAGGAGTACTATTTAGCTACTGCATTTAAATCCGCATCGGGATTATCAAAGCCCAGCTTGTAGCCTAAAGAAACATGGTGGAAACGACCCAGGCTGTAGTCATCGTGGATGGCGAAACCAAAGTTATACACCTTATCCAGTTCCAGACTTAAATCAGAATCTTTATCGGATTTAAGATCCCGCACCATTTCCACAGTCCACATACCGTTTTCCAGAGTGGCATTAAAGTCAACGTCCTTACCACCTATCATTTCACGGTCTGCCAGGATAAAACCATTCTGAGAGATTTTTTCACCGGCTTTGTAACGATGCAGATCCATAAAGTGACCGGCTTCCAGTTCGGCCTGGATTTCATCGGGTGTTTTGAGTTTATTCCAGCCACCGAGCACCTTACCGCGACGGCCTTTAATTTCCACATGAGTACGACTTTCAGTAATATACTTGGTAATACCCCTGCTCATATCAATCTGCTGATCTTTAGCATACTCATCAATGGTCGCCTGATCCGGTGCATTAGGCATATTACGGTTATCAATATGACAGGTACCCCAGCAACCAGCACGATCAGCATATTCAACATCATCCGTAGCAAACATGACGGCCAGCTTCACCTTATTAGCCGGATCCATTTTGCCGCCATCAGCAAACGGTACGGGTGCATGCTCTGTATCAGGCCACTGAAAGCGCATGTACAGCTTGTCATTATCATGCATAGTTTGAACAGTAACCGGAATACTGCCGCGCTTACCTGGAATAGGTGTAGGTTCCAGTTTTTCTCCGGTAACAATTTTCTCGCCCATATCCGCAGTTTCCTTATCATGGCAGCTGGCACAGGTCTCACCGCTCATAAAGGGGCGTTTACCGCCATGCTCACTGCCTTTGAAAATCCACTCCATAGCAGCCTGTCCGGGATAGAAAATAGTAATATCACGCTCTGTAGCTTTACTCCAGTCAATACCGGAGCCTCCACCAGTAGAAGCTGAGCTGCCACCCGCAGGGGCGGCGGCTGGTGCAACCGCACTGGCTTCTTTCTTAACGGCATTAATATCCGCTTCAGGGTTATCAAAGCCCAGTTTGTATCCCAGGGATACATGATGGAAACGACCATTGGTGTAATCATCATGAATGGCAAACCCCAGGTTATAGACCTTATCCAGCTCTAAAGGTATATCTGTTTCAGCACCGCTGTTAAGCTTGCGTTTTACCTCAACTACCCAGCTATTGCCCTGTTTGGAGGCTTTGAACTCAACTCCGCCTTCAGGCAGTTCACGGTCAGCCAGAATAAAGCCATTTTCAGCTTTTTTGGTACCTATTTCATAGCGATACAGGTCCATAAAATGTCCAGCTTTCAGTTCCTCTTTGATTTCTTCCGGCGTTTTCAGCTTGTTCCAGCCACCCAGAACCTTACCCCTGCGACCTTTAATTTCAACATGGGTACGACTTTCAGTAATGTACTTGGTAATACCATTACTCATATCCACCTGATCTTTCTGAGGATAAGCATCGATGGTTGCCTGATCCGGTGCATTAGGCATATTGCGGTTATCAATATGACAGGTGCCCCAGCAACCCGCACGATCAGCGTATTCAACATCATCAGTTGCAAACATCATGGCCAGCTTAACCTGATTATCCGGATCCATCTTGCCGCCGTCTGCAAATGGAATAGGATGATGTTCTGAATCTTCCCATTCATATCGCATATACAGGTAATCATTATCATGAGCCGCCTGAACTTTAACCGGAATACTGCCGCGCTTGCCTGGAATAGGTGTGGGTTCCAGTTTTTCACCGGTGACAATTTTCTCGCCCATATCAGCGGTTTCCTTATCATGACAGCTGGCACAGGTTTCACCGCTCATAAATGGACGTTTACCACCATGTTCACTGCCCTTGAAAATCCATTCCATGGACGCTTGTCCAGGGTAGAAAACAGTAATAGTACGCTCAGGGACATCACTCCAGTCAATACCAAAACCTGCAGCTCCGGCAGAGGCCTGAGGTGCAGAAGCATCACCGGCTTTACATTCAGCAGAAGGTACTTCCTTAATTACGGTTTTAGTGATGACTTTGGGTTTAGGTGGATTATTGGACAGATCCAGTAATTTTTCCTGTTTGGCATTCACCGGTGCTCTCAGAGTAGCATCAGGTTTTGCAAGTGCTGGATCTGGCTGTGAAAACTCTTCCAGCCATTCTTCATCCAGTCCTTCCGGAAGGTGATGCGCAATCCCTTTATGACAGTCAATACAGGTATTACCATTCTGTAAAGCAAACTGATGCTGTTTTCTGGCTCTGGGTCTTTGGTAGGCAATACTCATGGATTCAAAATCATGACAGTTACGACACTCTCTGGAATCACTGGCCTTCATACGTTCCCATTCATGCTTGGCCAGGTGAATACGTTCATTAAGGAATTTTTCGCGGGTATTAATGGTACCCATAATTTTATGATAGATTTCATTGGAAGCCTGGATCTTACGCTTCATTTTATAAATCCATTCCCGTGGCACGTGGCAGTCCGGGCATTTGGCACGAACACCGGAACGGTTGGCATAGTGAATAGTGGTCTTGTATTCCTGATAAACATTATCTTCCATCTCATGACAGGAGATACAGAATTTTTCAGTATTGGTCATTTCAAGAGCGGTATTAAAACCACCCCATAAAATAATACCCAGGACAATAAAAAAAATTGCTGCACCGACAGAAACTCCCATAAAAAGTTTACGTCGAAGAAAGCTTGGTGAACTCATAATCCCTACCCGTTTTTTAATCAGAAATGTTTAAGAAAAACTTAACAATAGAATTACTTAAGGATCTCTCTTTAAAAAAGAAATATCCTTGATTTAAAACAATATTCATTGTTTTTTTAAGGTTTTTTCTGTATCTGTTTATAAACAATAAATGAATGTTTTTAAAGACAAAAAAAAGCGGGTATAGATTTCTCTATACCCGCTTTCTGGATTAAATGTTTATTAACATTTTAACCATCTAATTGCTTAGGTTTTGTGGTTAATACGATTATAGACATTGAACTTACCAGTTGGGGTTGTCAGGCCTTTAATACGTGCTTTTTCTTTCAGCGTATTGGCATCATAGATAACAATTTCACCGGTTGGATTCTTATTATCTTTACGATTCCAGACAGAAACCCAGACTTCAGTACCATCTTTGTTAAATTCCATGTGCAGAGCGGCTTTACCTTTCTCTTTGGTTACACGAATGGTTTTAACAATTTCACGAGTCTTCTTGTCAATAACCTGAACACTTTGCTGAACTTCTGGTTCAGGATGTTTCAACTGGTCAGCCCATACATATTTTGAATTCTTATGAGTACGGATAAAGGCACCGGCACCATCAGTTTCAACCTTGTAACAGACTTTCCAGGCGTTATCAGGATGACCTTTTGGATCATTACCCCAGACAGTCACCATACCTACACCCAGGTGAGTTGTACCGCCGACAGGTCCGCATTTTGGATCAATCCAGTTAGCACCAGGACCTGGATGAGGCAGTTTATCCACATCAATTAATGCTTCCAGGCTACCACCGTCTTTGGTATCAATGACAACCATCTTGTTAGAGGCATTGGCTGCAATCTGGAAATAACGACCCGTTGGATCAAAGAAACCATCATGCAGGAATTTAGCTGAATCAATCTGAGTTATTTTCAGAGCATCCAGATCGGTATAGTCTACTTCCCACATCTGACCTAATTCTTTGGCAGCAACCAGGAAAGAACGCTCGTTAGGGTTGGTGTAAACCGCAGCAACACGAGATTCTTCTACATAGTTACCATCAATGTTCATGCCACGAGTAGATACTACTTTTAATGGCTCCATAGAAACTGCATCAACGATAACAAAATGTGGCGGCCAGTAACCACCGGCTATTACGTATTTACCATCACCAGAAACAGCGACGTCACGTGCATCATAAGCAATCTGAGTTTCAGCAACCAGCATTTTCTCAGGTTTCTGCCACAGGTCAATTTTATTTAATTTACCGTCACGACCAATGGTATACCAGAATCGACCTACTTCATATTGAGGATGATCCAGTTTATGGTGTTCAGTTCCTTTAATTACATGTACTGCATAACCTGTATTAATGTGAGTGACTATCTCTTTAGTATCGCCATCAATAACTGCAACCTTACCTGCATCACGTTCAATAACAATAAAGAAGTTTTTCCAGTTCAGACCATGTAGAGGCTTGGTGGGATAGTCCTTAGGCTGAACATATACTTTTGTACGTTTTTTCATCAGGGAGATAGGCATTTCAGGTGGCACAGGTGGATCCATCTGAATATAAGTAGCCATTAATGAGATTTCATCCTTGGTGAAAATATCATTAAAGTTATTCATACCACCTTCTGTACCATAAGTCAGAATTTTTTCTAAACGTTTCTGACCTTTTTTCAGAGTATTCTTAGGCTCAAGGTTTTTACCTGTTGCACCTTTTCTTAATACCCCATGACACCCTGCACAACGCTGGAAATATAAGGTTTTAGCCTTTTCAAAATCAGCTTCCGACAGTGTCGGTTGCTTTGCAGCAGCGGCCATAACTGACGGCGTGGCAATAACAGTTGCTAAAGCAACAGCAGCAGTTAATTTACCCAGTTTAAAAATATTCATTGTTTTTCTGTCTCCCTGGAAGAAATTCTTGTTACTTATCAGTTTGTTACCAGTTTTTATCTAACAGTATATAAGGACACTGATAAATAACCCTCTGGCGCAAAAAAATAAGAATTTTGAAGAAAATTGTTTTTGAGCACGGTGTAAAGATAACCCTGTCAAAAGCCAGGCCACCTTGATTTAGATCAACGTTAAATAGGGTTTTTGTCATGCTTTTCTGACAAATTCAATAACTTACAGCAAATTACGGCCGATATTTTCATTAAATTATTATTAAGATCGGCCACTTTAATGATCTGGATCAATAAAAAAATACCCACAAAATTGAACTTTTTTTCAGGTAGTTAAATTGGGTTTTGTTCATTTGATCTATATCAAAGCACATAAACAGCATGTTAGATAATGTGGGTTTCAAATTAGCGGAAGATCACTGTCTGTGGAGCTTATTACTCATAATGTCCTGGAATACAAACAACAGCCGGAAGCACACTATGGCATCCGTTAAGTGGCTATTGCTGGCATTTATCGTCACCAGCGGCTTTCTGGCACCTCCTGCATTATCCAGTGCTGCCGATACGCTTTCTAAGGAACGGCAGCAGGAACTGAAATATATGGTGCAGCAGGATTGTGGTTCCTGTCACGGCATGACGCTTAAAGGCGGTCTGGGTCCTTCGCTGCTACCGGAACGAATCGCAGTATTACCGGAACAATATTTAATTGAAGCAGTGACTCATGGCAGGCCGGGAACACCTATGCCGCCCTGGGCACCCATTTTAACGACTACAGAAATACGCTGGATTGTTGAACAGTTAAAATCCGGTCAACTGGCTCAGACCCAGGCAGATTAAGAGGCAATAATGAAGCAACACAGTTCCCTTTATACAAGCGTCAACAACCATACAAGAGTCAACAAAAGCCTGCTCTTTATACTGCTAGTTCTGTGCAATGTCTTTTTCTATGCCAGTGCCTGGGCAGACTGCACTATGCCTGATGATCTGCCTACTGGTGATCTGGGTATTATTATTGAGCGTATGGACGGTTCAGTCCTAATCATAAACACCACCTCCCAGTCCGTACTCTGTGAAGTCAGTGGTCTGGGTGATTTATCTCATGCTTCAGCCGTTTTCTCCCGGGATGAGCGTTATGCCTATGTGTTTGGCCGCGATGGCGGTCTGACCAAAATTGATTTATTAAAAGGCCGGATCGCCAAACGCATTATGCAGTCCGGTAACTCCATTGGCGGAGCCATTTCCCAGGACGGTCAATATATTGCCGTGTCCAATTACACACCCGGCGGAGTGAATATTTTTTCAGCGCAGGATCTTTCTCTGGTGGCTAAAATTCCTGCCACTTATGGTGACGCTCATTTACAGTCCAAGACAGTGGGACTGGTGGATGCTCCCGGAAACCAGTTTATTTTCAGTCTTTATGATGGTAATGAAATCTGGCAGGTACAGATGGAAAACACACCAAAGCCTGCGGCTAAGGTTATCCACAAGTATAAAAATGTCGGTAAAGCCCCTTATGACGGTCTGATCAGTGCCAATGGCCGTATTTATATTGCCGGCCTGTTTGGTGAGGATGGCCTGGCTCTGCTGGATTTATGGCATCCTGAAAAAGGAGTTCAGAGAATCCTGGATCATTATGGCCGGGGTGAAAAAAAATTGCCGGTATATAAAATGCCCCACCTGGAAGGCTGGGCCATTGCCGGAGATAAAGCCTTTTTACCTGCCGTCGGCCACCATGAAGTACTGGTGGTTAATACCGAAAACTGGCAGGAAATCAGCCGGGTTAAAGTATACAGCCAGCCGGTTTTTGCCATGGCCAGCCCTGATGAAAGACAGATCTGGGTAAACTTTGCTTTTCCGGATAATAACACCCTGCAGGTTATTGATACTGAAACTTATAAAATCATCAGGCAGTTTCAGCCTGGTAAAGGCATACTGCATATGGAATTTACCCCTCGCAGCGAACATGTCTGGGTATCAGTAAGAGATATTGATACAGTAATTATTTATGACACCCAGACTATGCAGGAGATAAAACGTATCCCGGCTAAAAAGCCCAGCGGTATATTTTTTACTTCCCGGGCTCATAAGATTGGTTTATAGGTTTTTGTAAATGTTATCAGCACTTGAAAAACAGTTATTGAATGATTATCAGCAGGGTATGCCGCTGGTGTCTGAGCCGTTTGCTGAGATGGCCAATGAGCTTAATCAAAAAGGTTTTTCAGTATCTGAGCAGGACGTTATGGATTGCCTTGGGCAACTGCAGGATAAAGGTTTAATTACCCGTATCGGTCCGGTTTTCAAGCCTAAGAGTGTGGGAGGCAGTACTCTGGCTGCACTGTCCGTACCGGCTGAACGAATGGAAGAAGTGGCCGGGATAGTCAGTGCTTTTGAACAGGTTAATCATAATTATGAACGGGAACATGAATATAATCTGTGGTTTGTGGTTACCGCCAGTACCCAGGAAGAAGTACTGCAGGTATTGGCAGAGATAGAACGTTTAACGGGGCTGACGGTGCTGAATCTACCGATGGAGCAGGATTATCATATTGATCTGGGGTTTCCGCTTTGGTGTTAGGAAGTGTTAAGTGTTAAGCGTTAAGTGCTAAGAAAGAGCTTAGAGAGTATTTAGTTTAAATTCAGTTTTTTGCGGTTTTTTATAAGGCGGCTATTATGACATTGGATCTTTTAGATCAGAAGCTTATTGCGCTTATTCAGGATGGGCTGGCATTGACCAGTAAGCCGTTTGCGCGGATTGCCCGGCAGATAGGTGTTTCTGAGCAGCGGGTTATTGATCGTCTGCAGCAGTTAAAGGATGAGGGTACCATTAAGCGGCTTGGTGTTGTGGTGCGTCATAAGGAACTGGGTTTTAAGGCCAATGCCATGGTGGTCTGGGATATTCCTGATGATCAGGTTGAGGAAGTGGCCCGCAAGATTGCCTCGTTTAATTGTGTCACTCTATGTTACCAACGTCCTCGCCGTCCCGAACAGCAATGGAACTATAACCTGTTTTCCATGATCCACGGCAAGGACAGAGAATCGGTTCTGCAGCGTCTTAATGATATTGTGGATATGCTGGAACTGGATAGTATTAATTACCAGCCTTTGTTCAGCACCCGTCGTTTTAAACAGCGTGGTGCCCGTTATATTGATCCGCAGCAGTTCAGCCAGCCTGAGCCTGCTGCCCGCCAGTCGGCCGGTTGTTCAGCAGATAATGATTTTGGCCTGCCCCGGGTTGCCCAGCACGTCTATGGATGAAACTGACCGTTTAATTATCAATTCTCTGCAGGGCAATTTCCCCATCTGCGATCGGCCTTATCTTGAAGTGGCTCAACAACTGGGTATTTCTGAGGACGAGTTATTATCACGCCTGCAGACTATGCTGGACAACCGTACCCTGACCCGTTTCGGACCCATGTATGATATTCAGAAACTGGGCGGCAGTTTCAGCCTGTGCGCCATTCGGGTGCCTGCAGAACGTTTTGAGGAAGTCACTGAAATTGTTAATGCCTTCCCGGAAGTGGCCCATAATTATGAACGAGATCATGAATTTAATATGTGGTACGTTTTAGCCACCGAATCCCCTGAACAGATTACCCACACCAACCAGGCCATAGAAGCCAGAACCGGTTTAAAAGTGTACAATATGCCCAAAATTCAGGAATTTTTTGTAGGCCTGCACTTTCAGGCATAAACCGGAGACACGGCTCTTACACGCCTTATGGATGAACTCGACAGAAAAATCATTACCGCTACCCAGGCCGGCCTGCCGCTGGTAAAAAAGCCTTATGCCGCCCTTGCCGAACAACTGGGCATTGACTCCGAAACCGTTAAACAGCGTCTGCGGAACATGCTGGATAAGGGACAGATCCGCCGCATAGGCGCAGTACCCAATCATTACAAACTGGGCTATATGGCCAATGCCATGTCGGTATGGAATGTGCCGGATGACAAAATAAAAGAACTGGGTAATCAGCTCGGTGCCCTGCCCTTTGTCAGTCACTGTTATGAACGGCCGCGTTTTTTACCCGAATGGCCGTATAATCTATTTGCCATGCTGCATGGTAAAAGTCGCGAAGAAGTGGCCGACAAGGTTCAGCAGGTGGTGAAATTGCTGGGCGAATATTGTGTCGGCTATGAATTACTGTATAGTAAGCAGATTCTAAAAAAGACCGGTTTACGCTTAAAGGCAAAAGACTAAAAGAGCAAGACTAAATACTTATGTTCAGAATCTCCCAATACCTTAAAGAAGTCCTTAATCCAACACCCATAGGGCCTAAGCGTAATCCTCCCGGTCCGGTCGTGATCTGGAATTTAATCCGCCGCTGCAATCTGACCTGTAAGCATTGTTATTCTATATCTGCCGATACCCATTTTAAGGGGGAATTATCCACCCAGGAAGTGTTTACAGTTATGGATGATTTAAAGGCGTTTGGTGTACCGGTACTCATTCTGTCCGGCGGTGAACCCTTACTGCGGGATGATATCTTTGAAATATCCCATCGGGCCAAAGACATGGGCTTTTATGTCGGTCTC
>JALVDE010000142.1 GCA_027009375.1 Gammaproteobacteria bacterium | reverse complement strand
CAAAGCCATTTTTGAAGGCAAGCCTATTGATGTATACAACTACGGCAAACACCGCCGGGATTTTACCTACATTGATGATATTGTAGAAGGCATTATCCGCGTACTGGACAATGTCGCCCAGCCCAACCCGGACTGGAGCGGCGAAAACCCCGATCCCGGCAGCAGCCCGGCTCCCTGGCGCATATACAATATAGGCAATCAGCAGCCGGTAGAACTGCTAACCTATATCGAAACCCTGGAAAAACACCTGGGCAAAAAAGCCGAAAAAAATCTTCTGCCCCTGCAACCCGGCGATGTTCCCGACACCTTTGCCGATGTCGCCGACCTGGTCAAAGACGTTGGCTACAAACCCTCTACCTCAGTAGAAGAAGGCATAAAAAACTTCGCCCAATGGTACAAGTCCTACTATAAAATAAACTAAAAATTTGCGTACAAATATTGGTACAGCTACAATGGGTTGTACATTGAGCGAGGTGAAATAATGAACACAATAAGCTATTCAGCCTTTATAGCCCAATGCCGATATCATTACTAATGTAATTATAATCTCCCAGGTTAATTGCCCGTCTAGCGGTTGATAAAAAACATGTTGGTAATGACAGGACTACATATAAACCTTAACCCTCTATGCTCTTTCTGAACGCTGAACGCTGAACGCTGAACGCTGAACGCTGAACGCTGAACGCTGAACGCTGAACGCTGCTCTTTTATAGGATTCCCCTGACAGCCTCCCCCCCCATAAAATGAGATAATTCCCCCAAATGGACAAAAACAACCTAAAACAACCCAGACTAGTGGTTTTCAGTACCCTGTTCCCCAATACAAAACAGCCGAATGCCGGTGTATTTATCCGCGAGAGAATGTTTCGTGTGGGTAAGTATGTACCGCTTATTGTAGTTGCCCCTGTTGCCTGGTTCCCTGGACAAGCTATTATCCGGAGATTCAAACCTCATTTCAGGCCAGAACCGGAAAAGCAGGAAATACAGCAGGGTATAACCGTTTATCATCCACGGTTTTTTTCGATTCCAGGCGTATTTAAATGGCTTGACGGCTATTTTCTGGCTGCAGGCAGCTATTTTTTAATGAAAAAATTAAAAAAGGAATTTAGTTTTAATATTATCGACTCACATTTTGCCTACCCGGATGGTTTTGCTGCCACTTTGCTTGGAAAATGGCTTACTGTTCCCGTAACCATTACCTTAAGAGGAACGGAAATACGCCATGCAAAGACTAAAAGCCTTAAGCATCTATTAATCAATGCATTAAAGCGAGCTACCAGAGTTTTTTCAGTATCAGCGTCTTTGCGTAACCATGTTATTAATCTGGGTATACCGGCAGACAAAGTCAGGGTAATAGGCAATGGCGTGGATACCACAAAATTTTACCCATTAGATCGTACAGATATGCGCTCAAAACAGGGCTTAAAACCTGAAGACAAGGTTCTAATTACCGTCGGCGGGCTGGTGGAACGCAAAGGCTTTCATCGGGTTATTGAAGCTATTCCTGCCCTGCTAAAAGAATACCCGAATTTAAAATATCTGGTGGTCGGCGGCCCCTGTGCTGAGGGTGACTGGACAGAAAAACTGCAAACCATGGTAAAAGAACTCAATCTACAGGAACAGGTTCGCTTTTTAGGCCCTTTACCACCGGAACAGCTAAAAGATATCCTCTCTGCAGCCGATGTATTTGTACTGTCAACTCGAAATGAAGGCTGGGCCAATGTTATACTCGAAGCCATGGCCTGCGGTCTTCCTGTTATTGCTACTGATGTGGGAGGAAATGCAGAAGTCGTTAAGTATAACAGTCTGGGAACAATTGTCCCCTTTGATGATAAACAAGCCCTGGAAAATGCTGTTAATAATGCTCTGCAGAAAAACTGGGATAAAGAAAAAATTATCCAGTATGCAAAAGATAATAGCTGGGATAATCGGGTAGAGATATTATTGTCAGAATTCAGGAATTTAGTATCATAAAATGAAGTCTATTTTTAAAAAATCAGCCTATCTTTATCTGGTAATAAGCAAAAAAATTATTCAATTTCTTTTTCCGGATAGAACTAAAGATAAGCCTGTTATTTTTGTTGCTGGTGTTCAGCGTTCTGGTACTAATATGGTAATGGATGTTCTGGAGCGTTCATACGAAACAGACGTATATCATGAACGGGATGAACGAGCCTTTAACAATTATGAAATGCGGGAGCTGCCGGTTATAAAAGCTTTATATCAGAACTCAAAAGGCAAAAAATTTGTTATAAAAACACTTTGTGAATTACAAAAGCTTAATGACTTAATGGCTGCTTTTCCGGATTCAAAAGTTATCTGGGTATTAAGACATTATGATGATTCAATTAACTCCATGTTAGTCTCATTTAGAAATCAGGCCAACCAGGCAAAACAGGTGGCTAATGACAGGCTGGGCAGCCAGTGGCGGGGACAGGGTATGTCGGATAAGACACATCAGCTGGTTCGTGAGCTGGTACACGATAATATTTCGGATGCAACCGGTGCCGCTATCTTCTGGTACTACCGAAATATCCTGTTTTTTGAACAAGATCTGGATAAAAATAAAAATGTTATGCTCATTTCCTATGAAAACCTGGTACAAAATCCCCAGCAGCAGTTTCAGAAAATATTTGACTTCCTTGGGTTAAAATACACACCACGGATCAGCAGAAATGTGCATGCTCGTTCCATCCGCTTAAGAGAGCCAAAAATAATTGATTCAAAAGTAAGATCCTTATGTGAAACTCTGCATAACCAGCTTATGCAGTTGGCTCTTAAATAAACGGGATTTAATATATGTCATCTTTATATACCAAATTTGTCTCCTCAATCCTGTTTCCTTTACATGAACGATTAAAAAAACATACAACTCTTAATGTTAAAAAAAAGCTGGACGATTCCCAGTGGTGGGGTCAGGAAGAATTGCAGCAGTTACAAATTAAGCGCCTGAAGAACTTAATAACCAGTTGTGCCGATAATGTACCTTATTATCAAAAAATGCTGCATGAAAAAGGATTAACAGCAAAAGACTTTAACCATATCTCAGATTTACAGAAGCTCCCTTTTTTAACAAAAGCTCTGATACGAAATAACATTAATGAGATAAAAGCCAATAATGCTAAAGACCTGACTCGTTTTAATACCGGCGGCTCCAGCGGTGAACCGCTTATTTTTTATATTGGTAATGAACGGGTCAGCCATGATGTGGCGGCTAAATGGCGGGCAACACAATGGTGGGATGTAGATATAGGAGACAGAGAAATTGTTATCTGGGGGTCTCCCATTGAACTGGGAGCACAGGATAAAATCAGACTGCTCCGTGATAAGCTTATCCGTACAAAACTATTGCCGGCATTTGAAATGTCAGACAATAAAATTCTGGAGTTTATTAAAGAAATACAGGCATTCAAACCTAAAATGCTGTTCGGCTACCCCTCATCTATTTCCTTAATGGCCAGATATGCACAAAAACATAATATTTGCATGGATGATCTGGGCAGAAAAGTGGTCTTTGTTACCTCAGAGCGTCTGTATGAAGAACAGCGGGACATAATATCAAATGTTTTCGGCTGTCCCGTAGCCAATGGATATGGCGGTCGAGATGCCGGTTTTATTGCCCATCAGTGCCCTCAGGGAGGGATGCATATTACCGCAGAAGATATTATTGTCGAAATTGTTGACCAAAAAGGCAATGTTGTTCCTCATGGTCAAAGTGGCGAAGTCGTTATTACCCACCTGGCAACAAAAGACTTTCCTTTTATACGTTATAAAACAGGCGATGTTGCCGTATTATCAGATGAACAATGTCAATGTGGACGAGGTTTACCGCTGATTAAAGAAATACAGGGCAGAACAACCGATTTTATTTACGCAACAGATGGCACGGCCATGCATGGCCTGTCTCTGATTTATATTTTAAGAGATCTGGAAGGTG
>JALVDE010000141.1 GCA_027009375.1 Gammaproteobacteria bacterium | reverse complement strand
CAGTAAATTAAAAGACATACTCTCTTAACACTTAACACTTAACACTTAACACTTAACACTTAACATTAAATAACTGGCGTAATTTATGCATGCTTAAGTAAACAGGTATAAAGTAAGCAGATACAAAAACGAACAAGGTATGATTACGTGAGAATTTGGGCTGTAGCAAATCAAAAAGGCGGTGTAGGGAAAACCACCACAGCCATATCACTGGCTGCCTGGCTGAGTGTGAAACAGAAACGGGTACTGGTGGTGGATCTGGATCCTCATGGTTCCATGACATCTTATTTTGGTCTGGATCCGGACTCGCTGGATAAAAGTGTTTATAAGGTATTTCAGAAAGCAGCGGCTAAACAGGCAATGGACATCAATGAGGTGATCCAGCCGACCCGTTTTGACTGCCTGTCTATTCTGCCGGCCTCCACAGCGATTGCCACGCTGGACAAACAACTGGGCAGTAAAGAGGGCATGGGACTGGTGCTGGCCAGACAACTATTAGGTCTGAAGGGACAGTTTGATTACATTTTTGTGGACTGTCCGCCCATGCTGGGGGTCTTGATGATTAATGCCCTGGCAGCCTGCAATCAGCTGTTAATACCGGTTCAGACTGAGCACCTGGCCCTCAAAGGCCTGGATCGCATGCTCAACACCCTTAAAATGATTAATCGTGCCCGTAAGCATCCCCTGAACTACGCCATTATTCCAACTATGTTTGACCGGCGTACCCGTGCGGCGATTGAATGTCTGCGCATTATGCAGAAAAAATATGATCCCAAAGCTCTCAAGCGCACCATTATTCCGGTTGACACCAAGTTCAGGGAAGCCTCAAGAGACGGTGTGCCTTTACCGATCTACAGTCCTCATGCCCGGGGTTCCGTAGCGTATAATTTATTACTGGATAATTTGCTCGCAGAAGCGGCGGCTGAATCAACTCATGAGTAAAGAGCAGAACAGTCAGGGGTTTTTAGTAGAACAGGATGAAGCTCTCGGGTTTTATTTTGACTCACTGCTATTGACTGATGAAGTGGAATACCTGGATGATATGCAGGAATCTCCTGGTACACCTGAGTTAGAACCTGACTCCGCCCCCGAACAGCAACAGACGGATAGCAACCGGAAAACACTATCTCCTGAAACAGAAAATAATGATAATAGCTCTCAAAACGGGGAGTCAGTTAAAGATTTTCTGCAGGCGTCAAAAATGCGTCAACAGACACATCGCCAGCAGGAACAGGTCACACCTGAAACGCTGACAAAGGAACCATTTATACAGGAAAAAGAACAGTCTGAACCAGAACAGTCTGAATTCAAACAGTCCGTAGCAAAAGATACCGATGCGCCTGTAAACGTTGCAACCAGGGTAAAGCAATCACCCCAAATGATTACACCGGGTCCGGTTTCACCCAAACCCAGAGAAGCTGTTTCTACAGAGTCTCAGGCAACCCGATCTAAATCTGTTGAGCCGGTCATAGTTTTTACTGAAAAAGACAGCAAGGGAGAGGTTAGGGAAGAAGTCTTAATTCCCAGAAGTCAGCGCCTGGCCCAGAAAAATTCAGCGTATAATGTCACTGCTAAATCTGTATCCGGATCACGTCCTGTAAAACAATCTGGAGGTGAAACTATTAGCTCTGCTCCGCCTAAAAAGCATCCTTCTCTGCAGCCCCGTTCCAGACATGCCCAGTCCCGGGAAATAAATCATACGGCGGAACAGACACAGACACAAAAAGCGCCAGATATACAGGCCAGCACAACGGTTACCAAAGAAGCCCCCGAACTGGATCTGAGCCTTTTTCTGCCTAAAATAAAAACCCTCAGTGATGAAGAAATCAAACAGCAGCTTGAGGCTCTGACTCAGGCTGCTGTCAGCCATGCACAGGTCGAAACAGAGCTGAAAGAATTATCCCAGTATGAAAAATATAAACAGCAGACCCAGCAGGGTGATTCTGAAGCGCTGATAAAAAATATCAACAATGCTCCGGACTGGGCTATTCCGGAATTTCAGGCTCTATTATTTGCAGTGTCCGGCCTGAAACTGGCTGTTCCCCTGTCGGAATTAAATGGCATTGTAGAATGGGGGGATGAATATATTAATGAGCTTCCGGGCCATGCCTCCTGGTACCTGGGACTGATTAATCACCTGGGAAAAAATGTTCCGGTTGTCGATACCCTGCAGCAGGTGGTACCCAAAGAGCGTTGGCCTGAGGGACACCTGGAAAAGCCTGAATTTAAGCACATTATCCTTATTGATGACGGTCGATGGGGGCTGGCCTGTGAACAGGTGCTGGAAATTATTACCTTAAAAACGGAACAGGTTAAATGGCGTTCATCACGCACCAAACGTCGCTGGCTGCTGGGTACGGTTATTGAAGAAAAATGCGCGTTACTGGACAGTTCAGAATTTGCATCTATGCTTCAAACAGGTAAAGACAGTTTAATCGCTGGTTAATTGCTGCAGCAACATAGAAAAATAATAACTTTGAAGCTAAACTTTTAATAATAATTGCCGATAATTTTACCTGACAGATAAAAAAGATTAAAAAATAAAACAGACGCCTGCAAAATTACTTGCTTTAGATTGATAGAAGAATTGAGGACTAATCATGGAATATGATTATGATAATGAACTGGCAGCCGACCCGATGACACAATGGGTTACCTTTATGCTGGATAATGAAAAATACGGTATAAATGTTATGCAGGTCAGGGAAGTTTTGCGTGATATCGAGATTGCACCGGTTCCTGGTGCACCCAGTTATGTACTTGGGATCATTAACCTGCGTGGTAATGTGGTGACGGTAATAGACACCCGCAGCCGTTTTGGTCTGCCGGCCGTAGAAATTAATGATGAATCCAGAATTATTATTATTGAAACCATGGATCAGATTGTGGGTCTATTAGTAGACAGCATTGCTGAAGTGGCGGATATACCCAAATCACAGATTGAGTTAACCCCCAATGTCGGTAATGATGACAGTTCCAAATATATTCAGGGCGTACACAGCCGTGATGGTGAACTACTGATTCTGGTGGCAGTAGAAAAAGTACTCAGTGATGAAGAATGGGCTGAAATGGAAATGTATTAAAGCCGGGGGGCATGCCTCGGGCATCTTCAGCGTCTTCTTGACTGAGTTTTGTATAGAAAGTACTTAACCAGGTTTTGTATAGAAAGTTGAACTGAATATCGGCTTTCAGAAAAAACAGAGGGAGAATAATATGGCTGCAGATCTAGCTCCACTGGCACCGGTGAACCCGTCGCCGCTGGTCAGGCAAAAAAGGCATTATCATGGTGAGCATCAGCAGGGTTCAAAACAAAATAAAAAACAGTCTGAAGCTGATGAAAAGACGGAAAATTCAGAAACAGAGTTAAAACAGGAACAGAGCCCGGAAAACGGCTCAGCCGAGAGTCCGAAAAGCCTTAATAATTCTGTTAATCAAGATGAGAAACATGCTACAGTACGACATCTTGATGAATATGTATAATCCTAAATAAATCAGTTGAACCTACTGCGAATGTCCATAGCACTGAATCTACAAGTCTTTCCAGAACATTTTGACTTCACCCGTAGTGTAACTACGCCCCGAAGGAAGTGCCCTTGGGGTACGAATAAAGCCAAAATAACCTGTAAATCCATGCATCTTCAGCACTCTGATCATTCTCGCTACGATTCAACTAATTTATTTAGGATAATAGCAAAACAATAAAAAATGGATGTCAGTAATTTTTTCAACAGCTTATCACCAGCCTTAATTTATATCAGCATCGCTGTTTTACTGGTCCTGTTTCTGATGTTGCTGGTTTATGTCAATTCCCTCAAGCGTTCCCTGCAGCAGTCAAAATCCGAACTTAAACAGGTCAAACAGTTTACTGCTATGCAGCAAAAACAGCTTAAAGACCTGTCCCATGAATTACAGGCCATGACCAGTGCGGCTTATGGTGTGGGAAAACGTATTAATCGGCTCT
>JALVDE010000140.1 GCA_027009375.1 Gammaproteobacteria bacterium | reverse complement strand
GTTGCTCGCTATTACTATGGGTTGCTTCAAGGGTCAGCTGCAGCCAGGGCATTGGACAGTGGTTTGTTAAAAAAACCGGGCCTACAGGCCCAGTTTTTTCTCAAGGTAATGAATATTGGTACCGCCAGCTTTAAAGGCATTGTCAGAAATAATGTCCTTTTGCAGATCGATATTCGTTTTAATACCGCCGATGACCATTTCATTGAGTGCTGTGTCCATACGGGCAATGGCAATATCACGGGTATTGCCGTAAGTAATCAGCTTGCCGATCATGGAGTCATAATACGGAGGTACCGTATAACCACTGTAAATATGGGAATCGACCCGTACACCGGGGCCGCCCGGAGCATGATAGGTTTCAATGGGGCCGGGAGACGGCATAAAGGTTTTTGAATCCTCAGCATTAATACGGCATTCAATGGCATGACCTGAGATCTTGATGTCCGTCTGGGTAAAGCTCAGAGGCAGGCCGGCAGCTACTCTTAACTGTTCCCGCACCAGATCCACACCGGTAATAAATTCGGTTACCGGATGTTCAACCTGCAGACGGGTGTTCATTTCAATAAAGTAGAATTCGCCGTTTTCGTATAAAAATTCAAAGGTACCGGCGCCGCGGTAACCGATCTGACGACAGGCTTCAGCACAGCGCGAACCGATAAAATTACGGACTTTATCGGTAATGCCCGGAGCAGGGGCTTCTTCGACGACTTTCTGGTGACGCCGCTGCATGGAACAGTCTCGTTCTCCCAGGTGTACGGCATTGCCGTGTTCATCGGCAATCACCTGGATTTCGACATGACGCGGTGTTTCCAGGTATTTTTCCATATACACTTCATCATTGCCGAAAGCAGCTCCCGCTTCAGTTTTGGTCAGGGAAATGGCATTGAGCAGTGCGGCTTCAGAGCGCACCACCCGCATACCACGACCACCGCCGCCGCCGGAGGCTTTGACAATAACCGGGTAACCGATTTCACGGCCGATACGCATGTTTTCATCGGGGTCATCCCCTAAAGCACCATTAGAGCCGGGTACCGTCGGCACTCCGGCCTTGATCATGGCTTTAATGGCTTCGACCTTGTCACCCATGGTGCGGATGGATTCGGGACGCGGGCCGATAAAGACAAAGCCGCTTTGCTCAACACGCTCGGCAAAATCTGCATTTTCTGACAGAAAACCATAGCCGGGATGTATGGCTTCAGAATCTGTTACTTCCGCCGCGCTGATCAGGGCCGGAATATTCAGGTAGCTGTCTACTGAGGGGGCCGGGCCGATACAGACCGATTCATCCGCCAGGATCACGTGCTTGAGGTTTCTGTCTGCCTCTGAATGAACTGCAACGGTTTTAATACCTAATTCACGGCAGGCACGCTGGATACGCAGTGCAATTTCTCCGCGATTGGCAATTACTATCTTCTCAAACATCTGAGGGTTCCATGTGTATAAATTGGGTTGTTACAGGGCCGTATCAGTGTGACGGCCGGATTAACAAACAGGATCAGGGCTGTTTCTGATATTGAACAGTATTATTCAATAATGCAGATGGTCTGCCCGTATTCCAGCGGTTCGCCGTTTTCAACGCAGATGGACTTAACGGTACCACTGACATCGGCTTCAATCTGGTTAAGCAGTTTCATGGCTTCAATAATACAGATAGTATCGCCTTTGTTTACATGCTGACCGACTTCAATAAAAGGCGCTGCACCGGGTGACGGGGCGCTGTAGTATGTACCGACCATAGGGGCTTTAACTTCATGACCCGTGGGTGCTTCAGCAGCGGCCGGAGCCGGTATTTCAGCGGCTGCCGGTGCTGCCGGGGCAGGTGCCTGCATCATCGCATATTCCTGGGCAGGCATCATGGCGGGTGCCGGGCTGTGACGGGAAATACGTACGGATTCTTCACCTTCGTGTATTTCAATTTCCGCAACTCCGGATTCGTCCAGCAGTTCAATGAGTTTCTTAATTTTACGGATGTCCATAACTTAAACCTTGGTTTAATATGTTGAGTCTATGAGGCTGATAGCTAATTAAAAGCAGTATCAGCCCCTGTTTATCAGGTTTGTTCTGCCAGATGGGCAAAAGCATACTGTAAAGCCAGTTCATACCCTTTCGGCCCGAGGCCGCTGATCACGCCAATAGCTATATCAGAGAAAAAAGACTGGTGGCGAAAAGCCTCTCTTTTATAGACATTGGACAGGTGCAGTTCAATAAAAGGGATACTGACACCCAGCAGCGCATCTCTCAAAGCCACACTGGTGTGGGTAAAGGCGGCCGGGTTAATAATAATAAAATCGGTACCATTGTTATAAGCCTTATGAATAGCATTAATCAGTTCAGATTCTGCATTGCTTTGCAGGCATTCAAGTTTATGCCCTGCAGCCTGAGCCTGTTGGGTTAAAGTACTGTTGATATCATCCAGAGACTGGTGGCCGTAATGAGCTGGTTCCCGGGTACCTAAAAGATTTAGGTTTGGACCATTTAAAACGAGTATTTTAGCCATCTCAAAAAACCTGAAGACTTATAAAATGGGAATGGAAGTTAATTCTTGCCGCGATCTTGCTTACTTTTGATGCTATCTGATAGCTATTCGTATTGTCCATAAGAATCTTTTCAAAATAGACCTGAAACAGGGCGATTATCGCAACAATCTATCCAAATTTTCAATTATTGTGCAATATAAGCCTGCTTTTGTCCAGTGAAAATAGCAAATTTATATAAACTTACCTGTTCACAACAAATGCCGGCATAATGACAGCAAAATTAGTAAATAACGAAGCATTAATTTAAGGGTTTACCCGTATTACAACAATGGTTTAATAATACTGAGCAATTTCGAACGGGTCATTAAGCCGCCGGCTCGATAACGGATAATGCCTTTTTTATCAATAATAATGGTATAGGGCAGGGCGCCGGTATGATTACCGTATTGATAAGAAATTTTCATGGCATTGTTTTCACCTACCAGAACAGGGTAGGGTACTTTAAACTGCTTAACAAATCCGGCTACTTTACGGCGGTCATCTGTGCCGACCCCGACAATAACCAGTCCCTGATCACGGTATTGCTGATAAACGGCTGCAAAATCCGGTATTTCCCGTCGACAGGGAGGGCACCAGGTAGCCCAGAAGTTAAGCACCACGACCTTGTCATTCCACTGAGAAAAATTCTGCATATTACCCTGTAAATCAGGCAGGCTGAAATTTTGCCGTTTAAGGACATGGCTTTTGCTGATAACTTCTGTCTCTCCCGTGTCTTTACTGGAAAAGGCGCTGTAGGCCAGCCACATTCCGCCAAGTATAAGTACCAGGGCAAAAGCAAAAATGGGTTTATTCATAATGTATATTTTTTATAAGGCTGTCCGGGTTAAGGCTATTGAGTGGAAAAACGCTTAATATGTTCAGCAAAAGCGTCCCCGTCCTTATAACCGACGACTCTGAAATTACGGTTTTCTCCTGAAGCCGGATCAAAAAACAGAATAGCTGGCGGAGCCGGTACCTGGAAATGCTTCATTAAGGCCTCATCAACGGCATCCATTACCGTCACATCAGCCTGTAATACTATATAATTATTCAGAGCATTAATAACCTTTGGCGATTTAAAGGTCGTGTTTTCCATGCTTTTACAATAAGTACACCAGTCAGCATAAAAATCCAGCATCACCCGTTTGTTCTGTGCTTTGGCCTGAGCCAGCTTTGTATTCAGATCGTCTACTGACTTAATACGCTCGAAACTGACATGCTGGGCAATAGCCGGCTGGCCGGGCATTGCGCTGCTATAACCCATGTGTCCCTGCAGGGGGCGTAGATAATTGGTATTACCGCTGGAGGCTCCGACAATCATGACACTGGCATAAAGCATCATAATCAGGCCTAAAGACTTCCACAGCTTGCCCCAGCCGGTGGTGTTTTCATGAATAGGTGTCAGTGCACCCATATAGACACCGGAGGTAAAGATCAGGATCGCCCACA
>JALVDE010000139.1 GCA_027009375.1 Gammaproteobacteria bacterium | reverse complement strand
AAGGGGTAAAACCACTCAAAAATGATCGTGTTGACCTCTATGCGCATAATCGTAATATCCGTCCCTTCCGGGACAAAAATGATTATTCCGAACCCGAGCAGAACAGTGTGCTGTCTGATGACTGGGAAACGGCTAATGTTACCGGTGAAGAATTTATCTTTTTTGCCCGCTCCGGTGTGCAGTTAAAACTTCAGAAACAGCTTCGCCAGGGTAAACTGGCCATTGAAGACCACCATGATCTACACGGTTTAACCAGTGATGATGCCCGGGACGATCTGCAGGCCTTTATTCAGTTCGCCCAGCAGCGGCAAATGCGTTGTGTCCTGCTGGTACACGGCAAGGGCTACCGAGCCAATTCTGAACAGCCGGTATTAAAAAACAAGGTCAACAGCTGGCTGAGACAGCATCCTGATGTGCTGGCTTTTTCATCTGCCCAGCCCAGAGACGGGGGAACCGGAGCCGTTTATATTTTAATCAGAAAAGGTTATTAACGTGACCGGCCTACTTCCACAAGTCCACCTCCTTGCCTTCTGCCCGTAGTTTCTCTGCATAATCCTGAACGTAACGTTGAAATTCGGGTTCTTCAAGATAAGCCTGCTGCAGTACGTAATCAAACAGAACCTGCATATGAAAGGTTTTTAAATAAGCCTCGGCTTTAAAAACCGGCTTATGTTCGGCTCCCTTCTGACCCGGCTGGTAAAAATAAATTGAGGGGGTGTACTGTATGCCCTGTTCTTCAGCATATTCCTGCTGAGACATCTTCCGGCCATCCGGGGTAATTATCGGCTCAGGGGAATTAATGTCCACCTGGGCAATGGTATATTTTTTTAACTTCTGATAAACCGGTAAGCGTCTGAATACATCACCATGCAGTTCCCTACATTCAGCGCAGTCGGCCTGCTCAAATAAAATCATGACCGGACGCTGACTGGATTCTATCAGTTGTTTAAGATTATCTGTTTTAACAATAAACTTTTCTGTAAACAGACCGGATGACGGCTTTGCTGTTTTCGGCTTATTTTTCTGACTGTCTTTTTTCTGTTGATAGTATTCTTTAAACGTCGGGATATTTTTATCACCGCTGGCCAGTTTCTGTTTTTTTAATAATAAATAATCCAGAACCACAGTAAACTTGTCCGGTGCATAATAACCGTTCATACGGAACATGGGCCTGCCCTGGGTATCCAGTGCCACCAAAGTGGGGGTAAACATAACCTTCATCTGGCGGGCAAATTCTTTTTCAGTCACTTCAGTGCCATCCATTAAGGTAACAGGACGATCACCCCACATATTAATTTCCAGCACTTCATAATGCTGTTTCATTTTATTGACAATGTCTTTATCGGTAAAATTAACTTCCAGCATTTTTTTACAGTATGGGCAGCCATCCTGATGAAAGTATAAAAAAATTGTTTTATTGCTGGCATTTGCATCATCCAGATCATCCGGCAGATCCAGAAAGCTCTGTTTAAACCAGGAGGGTTTATCATAAAAGCCGGGATTAACCAGCCCTTCTTTAAGCTGCCCTTCACCAGCGGCATTAACCTGATTGATAAAAAACAGTAATGGTAAGAGTAATGTTGACAGGTACGTCGGTCGTAAAATATTTTTCATTATTATTCTTCCAGATTTATTTGTAATTATATTTTATTTATTTTGGTTAAAGCTTTATACATAGACCGGTAAATATTTAATCAGTTCTATAGATATACTCAATATTCGTGGTCAAAATTCCATCATATTTCTTTTTCAAGCAGGCAATCTTTCTCCTCCCCCTGTGTCAAAAAGCAGTCACCCTTTCTTAAAGCAAACACACAAAGAATTTATATACTTGTTTTTATTGAACTTTTAAACAATACAACATTATTGGCATGAAATAAGCATAACCTGTTATAAATTGTTAAACGGGTAAAAGAAAATGGCAAATCCAACATTATCTATTGTAAAAGGTTCTACTAATGCTGCAATGAATCACGACAGCAGTCAAATCAGTAAAACTATTGATAATCTTAATGCGGATAAACAGGTATTACTGGAGCTGGCAAACAAGCTGCACTCCACCCTGGAGCTGGATAAACTCATTACCCTGTTCAAACTGGAAGTTTCTCCCATCCTGAACCTGGATGATATCCTTTATCTTCCACCCAATAAACAGAAAGAAATGGACAGCCGGGGCCGTCACATGGTTTCCTACCAGCTGGTGCTGCATAAAAAAGAACTGGGTGAAATCGCTCTGGTTCGCCGTACCCGCTTTACCGACAAAGAACAGAAATTTATTGAAAAGACACTGGTGGCAGTATTATTACCTTTAAAAAATGCCCTGGATTATAGTCAGGCCATACAGTCTGCCCTGCATGATCCGCTGACCGGCGCTTTAAACCGCTTTTCAATGGACAGTATTTTTAACCGGGAAATGGAACTGAGCAACCGGAACAAAACCCCATTAAGCCTGATTGCACTGGATATCGACTTTTTTAAGCAGGTTAATGATACCTACGGCCATGCCACCGGTGACTGTGTTTTAAAACATCTGACCGAATGTATACGTCAATGTACCCGTACTACCGATGCCCTGTTCCGTTACGGCGGTGAAGAATTCACTCTGTTATTAAACAACACTTCTCTTGAAGGTGCCCGTCAGCTGGCTGAACGTATTCGTGAAAACGTACAGAACACTCCCTGTATCTGTAATGGTCATAACATATACATTACTGTCAGCATGGGAATTAGTCTGTTTCAGCCTGAAGACAGTCAGACCAGTCTGTTTGAAAGAGCCGACCAGGCTTTATATCAGGCCAAAAAGGCTGGCCGTAACCAGGTAGTTTGCGAGTAAAGATTACCCGCCACCTGAAATCTTCTATCTGGTTCACAGTTTATTTTGATGTAGCTGTTATACTTTTACTTAACAAGAGTTATCAACTCAATATTAAAGTCTTCAACTCAATAAAAGTCTTCAAACATCAGTTATCTGTCTTCCGAGGTTGACATGCAGCAGGAAAATCTGGAAAAAATCCTCCAAACCGGATACAAACTCATTGCTCTGGAAACCAATAATCCCGAGCAGACCATAAATGACTTCCGTCCTCTGGGCAGAGAAGGTAAGGCTATTTATATCTGGGAAAAAGGGATTGGCCTGTACCGGATGGAAGCTTCCCATATTAAAATACCCAACACCACCTCACCGGAAATGGTTATTAACCATATTCGTCAGAGTAAATTATTTGGTATTTATTTACTGGTGGGTTTCAGCACTGAACTGAAAGACCGCAATCTTATTCCGGTTCTGGATCAGATTATTCAGCAGAAAAAAGGCAATAAAACCATTATTCTGGTGGACCATTACTTCGAGTACCCACACAAAATTATAGGCAACCTGCTGATCACCCAGGAGCCTGACGTCAAAGCCGAGCATGAACTGAACCAGATTGCTTAACGGCTTTTACGTTTTTTCAGTTTCTGAGACTTTCTTCTGTTATCCGGCATAAGCAGACGCTTTTTAGCCTTACCTTTACGCTGACGCTGATTATTAGGTGATATTATTTTGCCGCGATGATCGGTTTTAGGACGCTGTACTTTCAGACCGACACTGGCATAAAGATCCTGCATGCCCTTTTCATCCAGCTCTTCCCAGCGACCGGGCTTCTGCCCTCTGGGCAGTTCTACCACACCATAACGAATACGGGACAGACGGCTGACGGTGATCCCCAGAGATTCCCACATCCGGCGGACTTCACGGTTACGCCCTTCTTTAAGGGTAACATGATACCAG
Source organism: Gammaproteobacteria bacterium (assembly GCA_027009375.1). Taxonomy (GTDB): domain Bacteria; phylum Pseudomonadota; class Gammaproteobacteria; order GRL18; family GRL18; genus JANELJ01. The sequence continues at coordinate 202 of JALVDE010000139.1, read as the reverse complement.
TGGTTGGCTCCCTGCCCGCCAATATAGGTAATTTTATCAAAACTGGCCACACCGTCTTCCAGTTGTACACCGGATTTTAACTGCTCAATATCATCATCTGTCACCTCACCCAGCACCCGGACCGCATATTCCCGTTCTATTTCACTGGAAGGATGCATTAACAGGTTAGCCAGTTCGCCGTCATTGGTTAACAAAATCAGAC
>JALVDE010000138.1 GCA_027009375.1 Gammaproteobacteria bacterium | reverse complement strand
AAGATGAATACGCTGAGTAGTTACAGAAAATTACTGGTCGTAAACAGACATAATGGCTTTAAGTTCCTGTAGAACAATTTGCTGTTCTTCAGGCTGCAGTTCTGCAGTAATACTGGTGGGCTGATGGTTTTCCATGGCCTGGATGGTGGCATTCACCGAATCACAGCCGCTCTGACAGATAACTTCCAGATATTGAGCAAGTTTTTGATGATCCATACTTTAATAGTCTTTAGTCTGCAAGTTACAAAATAATAAAAATGGTTATTTATTATACACAATTAGTATTTACTTGAAAACTGATGTTCCGGGAAGTTGCTCAGCTGTGTTTTATTTCATAATATTATATGTAATACTCAGCTGAATTATCTATAAGCCGCTTATTAAATGAATTGTTAAGCGTTTGCCATTCAGATGAAGGAACCAGTTATGAAAAAAACGGTATTACTCTTTACCCTGTCACTCAGTTTTCTGTTTTCCAGCGTTTCCTTTGCCTTTGGTCCTGATGGTGACAGCTCAGAAAATGTCATCAAGTACCGGCAATATGTTATGACTGCCATGTCCAATCACTTTAAAGCCCTTAAATTTCTGGCCACAGGCCGGATCAGCCAGCCTGATCAATGGCTGCCCCATGCCCGATCCATGGTGGATATGGCTAATATGATTGAAAGCGCTTTCCCCCCGGAATCGGATTTTGGTGATACTGAGGCTAAAGAGGAAATCTGGGAAAACAAAGGTGATTTTAATCAGAAAGCGCTGAAGCTTATTAAAGCCAGTGAAACCATGGTCAGACTGATTAAAGCTAACGAGCGTGATAAGGCTTTAGAACAGATTAAAGAGATTAGTAATACCTGTAAAGCTTGTCACAAGAAGTATCGTGAACTATAACTTAAGCCGTTTTATGGTTTAAATCGAGTTGTATATTCCTGTATTGATTCAACAAAGAATCAGCAAAGAGCCAGCAAAACCCGGTTTTGCTATTTTTAAAGGAGTTGTATCTACATGCAAAAAGCCCTGTTAATTGATCCGGACAAGTGCACCGGATGTCTGCAATGTGAACTGGCCTGTTCTTATGAACATGAAGGCGTGTTCAACCCTTCCAAATCCCGTATCCGGGTGTTTACTTTTCATCAGGAAGGCCGTTTTGTTCCCTATACCTGTACCCAGTGCGCTGAAGCCTGGTGCCAGCAGGCCTGTCCAGTGGATGCCATTACCCTCAATAGCGAAACCGGAGCTAAGGATGTTAATGACAGTGCCTGTGTAGGCTGTAAAGTCTGTACTATTGCCTGTCCTTTTGGCACGGTTAATTATAATCATTCTACCGGTAAGGTCATTAAGTGTGATTTATGCGGTGGTGATCCAAAATGTGTATCGGCCTGTCCTACGCAGGCGATTGTTTATGTCGATGCGGATCAAACCGGTTATGAGAAAATGCGTCAATGGGCCAAAGAAACGGACAATAGTCCGGCGGCCTCTGCATAATACTTTGCATAATTTATAAGCTTAAAATTTTACTTAGAGCCGGCGTTATCTGGATTTATGATGATGATGGAACACGGCTTTAACGGATAGGAGAAATCGAATGTCCTGGACTGGAAAAATCCTTCGTGTAAACCTGACGGAAGGGTCTGTCAATGCAGAACCTCTGAATATGGACTGGGCACAGCAGTACCTGGGTCAGCGTGGTCTGGCCAGCAAATACCTGGTAGAAGAAACTGACCCCAAATGTGATCCCCTGGGGCCGGATAATAAAATGATTATGGCCACCGGGCCTTTAACCGGTACTATGGCTGCTACCGGCGGACGCTATTCTGTCGTCACCAAAAGCCCGCTGACCAACTGTATCGCCTGTTCCAATTCCGGCGGTTTTATCGGTGCTGAAATGAAGCATGCCGGCTGGGATATGATTATTTTTGAAGGTAAATCACCTTCACCGGTTTATCTTTATGTGGAAGATGATCAGGCCGAACTGGTGGATGCTTCCGAAATATGGGGTACCTCCGTCTGGCATACTGATGAATGGCTGCATAATAAGTACCAGGATCCCCTGCTGCGTATTTCTGCAGTAGGCCGTTCTGCGGAATCCGGCTGTCTGTATGCCGGTATTATCAATGATCTGCATCGTGCTGCCGGACGTTCCGGTGTGGGTACGGTGATGGCCTCAAAAAACCTTAAGGCCGTTGCTGTACGCGGTACCCTGGGTGTAGGCAATATCAAGGATCCCGCCCGATTTATGCAGGTGGTTAACGAGAATAAGGCTATTCTGGCAGCAAATCCGGTTACCGGTCAGGGCTTGCCCACTTATGGTACCCAGGTGCTGATGAATGTCATCAATGAAATTGGCGCCCTGCCAACGAAAAATATGCAGGAAGTACAGTTTGATGGTGCCCATGATATTTCCGGGGAAGCCATGCATGAACCGCGCAAGAGCGACGGCAAACCTAATCTGACGACGAATGCGGCCTGTTTTGGCTGTACTATTGCCTGTGGTCGTATTTCCACCATTGATAAAGGACACTTTACGGTGGAAAACAAGGCCAAATACTGGGGCAATTCCGGCGGTCTGGAATATGAAGCCGCCTGGGCTCTGGGTGCTGATACTGAAGTCAATGATCTGGATGCCCTGACCTATGCCAACTTCCTGTGTAATGAAGATGGTTATGATCCCATTACCTTTGGTGCCACTGTTGCGGCGGCCATGGAGTTATATGAAATGGGTGTGATTACCGATGAGCAGACCGGTGGTGTCGCCTTTAACTTTGGTTCAGCCGAAGCACTGGCCAAAGCCGCAGAATGGGTGGCTACCGGTGAAGGTTTTGGTCAGGAACTGGCACTGGGTTCAAAGCGTTTATGTGAAAAATACGGGCATCCCGAGTTGTCTATGACCGTTAAGGGTCAGGAATTCCCGGCTTATGATCCTCGTGGTATACAGGGTATTGGTCTGAACTATGCCACCTCCAACCGTGGTGCCTGCCATGTGCGCGGTTATACCGTTGCCTCAGAAGTGCTGGGTGTCCCGGTTAAGACCGATCCGCTGGAGACTGAAGGCAAACCGGAACTGGTTAAGGCATTCCAGGATGCAACGGCCGCTGTAGATTCCAGTGGTTTATGTCTGTTTACCACCTTTGCCTGGGATATGACTAATATTGCTCCCCAGCTGGATGCTGCCTGTGAAGGTGAATGGACACCGGAAAAACTGGTGGAACTGGGTGAACGGGTCTGGAATATGGAGCGTCAGTACAATATGCAGGCCGGTGTAACCAAAGCCGATGATACCCTTCCTGAACGCCTGAAGAGTGAACAGGGTGCAGCAAGAACCGGCCCTGCCAAAGGCCGTTATTCAGAGGTTGAAAAAATGCTGCCTGAATATTATGAAAAGCGCGGCTGGAATGAAGAGGGTGTACCAACTGATGAGACTCTGAATCGTCTGGGGCTATAAATTAAGTCCGTATCCGGATGTGGTAGTACCTTTCTAAAGACGCCTTTCTCTTGTAAATAAGAGCGCATCCATGGAGGCTTTTCGGCAGCGTCCATGCTGCCGAAACTTTAGAAAGGTACTACCACCTCCGGATACTCTGAGTATATATCTGGTTAGTCTCTATCTCTATATATCAGGAATCAATCAATGCAATATATTGTAGCAGGAGCAGGCCCAGCCGGTGTAGTGGCCTGTGAAACTATTCGAAAACTCTCCCCGGATGCCTCCATAACACTGATTGGTGCAGAACCGGAGCCGCCTTATTCCCGTATGGCCATTCCCTATCTGTTAAGTGAAAAAATTGCCGAACAGGGCACTTATCTACGCAAAACCGAAGGTTATTATGACCAGCTGAATATCAACCGATTACAGCAGCGTATCAGCGGTATTGATGCATCAGCTAAACAGCTTAAACTGGATAATGGCGAGTCCCTTGATTTTGACCGTTTACTGCTGGCAACCGGTGCAACACCGATTAACCCACCCATACCGGGTGTG
>JALVDE010000137.1 GCA_027009375.1 Gammaproteobacteria bacterium | reverse complement strand
ACCGGATCATTGCCAGCGTGGACGGTGTCCGTACCAGTCGTCAGTTTGGCAAACAGCTTAACTTTCAGAACCAGCAACTGGAACTTTATAAAGCACCCATTAAGAATACTCAGTGGTTACTAACGGTCTATACCAGCGAAGCATTAATTGACAACTATGCCAATACACAATGGTTAAGTGCTCTGATTATTTTTGGCTCATTGTTAATTGTAGTACTGGCGTTTCTGGTCAAATTAAAGCGTGAAGACAATAAACTGGATACATTGCAACAACAGCTAAATAAAAAGGAAGAACAACTGGAAGATGAAGCTTATAACCATACTCTGGAATTACGCAAAACCAATGAACAGTTAAAACAGGAAATAGCAGAAAAAAATCAGCTTCTGGAGACCTTATCCGAAACTCAGGAACGCCTGAAATTTACCCTGGAAGGCAGTAATGATGCACTTTGGGAAATCAACCTGGTCACCGGCGAACTGTATGTCAGCCCCCGCTGGTCCACCATGCTGGCCTACCCGGTTGGAGAAATCCCCAACACTCTGGAAGACTGGGGAAAACTACTGCACCCGGATGATAAACAGAAAGTATCTGATATGATGGATACTCTAAAAAAAGGCAAACTTAACTTTTTCCAGATAGAATACCGTTTTAAAACCCGTACGGGGCAATATAAGTGGATCCTCAATCGCGGAAAAATTGTAGAAGTGGATTCTAAAGGCTCACCTGTTCGGGTTGTCGGTACCCATAGTGATATTACATCACAAAAAAATGCCGAGCGGGAACTACAACGAAATCGGGCCCACCTGGAAGAATTAATCAGTGTCCAGACGGCCGACCTGAAACAGGCTAAAGAAGCCGCTGAGCGGGCCAATCGTTCCAAATCAGAATTTCTGGCCAATATTTCCCATGAACTGCGCACTCCCATGCATGGTATCCTCAGCTTTTCCAGTATCGGCCTGAAAAATACTGGCGATTCTTCACAGGACAAACTGTACAGCTATTTTGAACGTATTCACTTAAGTGGCCAGAGACTATTACTGCTCTTAAACGATCTGCTGGATCTGTCCAAGCTTGAAGCAGAAAAAATGGACTTCAACTTCACCTATAATTCTCTGGAAGACCTGGTATCTCTGGTGATTGCAGAATTAAAAGCCCTGATTGCCGAGAAAAAATTAACCATTAAAATGATCGGTAATGAAATTGATACCAGTGTTACCTGTGATAAGGAGCGAATTATGCAGGTCATCCATAACCTGCTCTCCAATGCCATTAAATTTTCTCCACCAGATTCTGTTATTACTATCGCGTTTTCCTATACCACTATTGAAGATAAATCCGGGGCCAGAAAACAGTTAATAAATAAGCAGTCGGCCATCCGTGTGGATGTTAAGGATGAAGGTGTCGGGGTACCGATTAATGAACTGGAAACCATTTTTGACCAGTTTGTACAAAGCAGCAAAACAAACACGGGGGCTGGTGGCACCGGACTGGGTTTAGCGATCTGTAAGGAGATAATAGAAGGACATAAAGGAGTTATTAAAGCACATAGTATTTTCGGGCAGGGGACGACCATTTCTTTCAGCCTGCCGCTGCAGACTCAAGACAGTACGGCTTATACTGATCAGGACAGTGACAATAATTTTACCGAAAATAGTGACCACAAACGTACTGATACCAGCGACAACAGCCTGTAAACATCCCGGATTTAACTGCCCTGAAGAATCAGTTCAACCTGATTTCCCTTACCCATATATTTGATTTTATCAACACTCATCATTTTCGCCATGGCAATTCCCCTGCCGTGGGAATCAAAAGCACGCATAGGATCCAGCTCCAGATAATTCTGCCAGTCAAAGCCGCTGCCTTCATCCTTGATCAGAATACGATTAAACCGCCCTTCCCGTTTAAAACGCACCCGTACTTTTTTATCCTTATACTGCTCCTGCTGCAGACGGTTTTCCACCTCTTCTTTCCATTTGTCCTGAGCCACCAGACGGGATTTTTCTTCGTATTTAATATCCAGATTACCATGTTCCACGGCATTGATCAGCATTTCAGATATTCCGGTTACAGCCCTGTCCGGTTTAGCACAGGCATTAGCCAGAATTTTAGCCAGATCATTGGCTTCATCAATGGTTTTAAATTCAAAAATAGCATCTCTTAGGGTGGACAGGCCACGGACGCTTTCTTCCAGCTGTGAAATCAACTGGTCATAACGGTACTTGTCTTCTATGGCCGTGCGCACAATGGAACGCAGCATTTCATCATCAAAAGGCTTGGTCAGGTAATAATAGGCACCGGAATTCATGCCTTCAATAATATTCTGCTGGGAGGCTTTGGCTGTCTGGAGGATAACTGGAATCGATTTGAGCTTGCGGTGGGCTTTCATTTTCGCCAGCACTTCCATACCGTCCATGCGCGGCATCATGCGATCCAGCAGGATCACATCAAACTTATCCGGTTCTGCCTGCATCTGCTGCCAGGCATCATCACCATCCTCGGCGGTAAAAAGGGTATAGCCTTCTTCGTCCAGGTATTCTTCAATAATTTCCAGGTTAAACGGCTCATCATCAACCACCAGAACCGTTGCATTGCTGTGTCTTTTGTCTGAATTTGAATTATTGTGCATATTTATGGAAGACCAGACAGGCATTAGTGCCGCCAAAGCCGAAATTATTACTTAAAATCGTTTCCAGCGGCTGTTCAGTCATGGTCTGCACGATAGGCATATCCACCATTTCAGGGTCAATAGCCTGCACATTGCAGTTTGCCGATGCAGTAATAAAACTATGTTCCATCATTAACAGACTGTATATTGCTTCATGCACACCGGCAGCCCCCAGGGAGTGACCGGTCAGAGATTTGGTTGAACTCAGAGGCGGTACTGGCTGGCCGGCACTTTCAAACACCTCTTTAATCGCCTGCATTTCTTTTAAATCCCCTACCGGGGTACTGGTGCCGTGAGTATTAATATAGTCAACCGGGGTATCAACAGTACTTAATGCCTGCTGCATACAGCGCACTGCGCCTTCACCCGAAGGCGCCACCATATCCGAACCATCAGACGTGGCACCATAACCGGTTATTTCAGCATAGATTTTTGCGCCGCGGGCCAGAGCATGTTCCAGTTCTTCCAGCACCAGCATACCGCCGCCGCCGGCAATCACAAAACCATCCCGACTCTCATCATAAGGACGAGAAGCGGTTTCCGGTGTTTCATTATATTTACTGGACAGAGCGCCCATTCCGTCAAACAGCATACTCAGCGTCCAGTGTTCTTCTTCACCTCCGCCGGCAAATACAATATCCTGCTTGCCGAACTGAATCTGCTCTACGGCATTGCCGATACAATGAGTACTGGTAGCACAGGCTGAACTGATGGAATAGTTGAGCCCCTTAATTTTAAACGGGGTGGCCAGGCAGGCAGATACGGTGCTGGCCATAGTACGGGGAACCATATAAGGTCCAACCCGGCGAATGCCTTTTTCACGCATAATATCAGCCGCCTGAACCTGGTTGGCCGAGGATGCACCGCCGGAACCGGCAATCAGTCCGGTTCTTACGTTAGATACCTCCTGTTCTGACAATCCGGCATCGGCAATAGCCTGCTGCATGGCAATATAGGCAAAGGCTGCAGCATCACCCATAAAACGCTTTACTTTCCGGTCGATAAATTCATCCTGGTCAATATGCACACTGCCTGCAACGTGGCTGCGCATACCGATTTCCCGATATTCTTCCTTAAACTGAATACCGGATTTACCATTGCGAAGAGATTCAAGAACTGTCTGCTTGTCATTACCCAGACAGGAGACAACTCCCATTCCCGTCACTACTACTCGCTTCATTGTCAGATCTACCATAGTTTAATTTATCAGGCCCCTATTTTATCCTTGTTATGCCTGTCCGTCATTACCTTAAGGAAATTTATTTTTACAAAGTTGATCAATATTAAGAAAAATCTGGAAAAAATTAATTTTTATTTTCTTGTATAATGATTTACATTGAGTTTTCAAAACCGACAAAAAATTTAAGCACTTAAGCTTTTTCTGTAATGGCCGATACTCAATATCAGTTACTACGATTATTTCAAGGTTAATACATGCCCATTATTTTTGCATCAGTCCGGCAGTTTTTTACTGATACAATCTCATTTTCCAGCTTTGTTCTTCTGCTGACTGTTTTGCTAACATTGCTGCTTCCCGCAACAGGACTGACGGCTCAGCAGGTCGAACAGCAGCCGCAGACCAGTGATGTCAGAGTACTGATTGATGTTTCCGGCAGTATGAAGAAAAATGACCCGGCTAATCTGCGCCTGCCGGCACTGCGCCTGCTGGTGGGTTTATTACCGCCGGACAGCACCGCCGGTGTCTGGACTTTCGGCACCAGAGCCGAACCTTTGATCCGCCCCGGCGTAACCAATAACAAATGGAAAGCCGAAGCCCGCAAGGCCAGTACTAAAATCCACTCCAGAGACCTGTTTACCAATATTGGTCTGGCACTGGAAGCCGCTATTGCTGATTGGGGTGATAAGCCGTCCCGTCTGCATCAACGCAGTATTATTCTGCTTACCGACGGCATGATTGATATCAGCAAGGACAAGAGTAAAAATGCCGCTGAACGTAAAAGAATATTGACCACTTTACTGGCCAGAATCGAAAAAACCGGGGCCAGCATTCATACTATTGCCCTGTCTGCCAATGCCGATCATGATTTTTTACAGCAATTATCCACTAAAACAGATGGCGGTTATGAGCAAACGGATAATGCTGAACAGCTTGAACGTATTTTTCTGCGCCTGTTTGAAAAAACCACCAGACGGGATACTGTGCCACTGGTTAACAATACCTTTCTGGTGGATGACTCCATTATGGAGTTGACTCTACTGGTATTTAAACCCAAAGGCGCCAAGCCCACTGAGGTGGTCGAACCGGGAAGAAAAAAATATACCCGGGGAAAAAAGCCGTCCTATGTGAAATGGCAAGCAGAAAAAAATTACGATCTCATTACCATCTCCCGTCCTAAACCCGGGGAATGGTCAATTAATGCCCAGACCGATCCGGATAACCGGGTTATGATTGTCACCAATCTGCAGATCCAGACCAATCGTATCCCTAATAACCTGTTTGCCGGAGAAACCCTGAATATTTCTCTGTTTATGACCAATGATAATAAAAAAATAACCGACGATGACTTTCTGCAGTTTATTTCCTTCAGTGCCCGGCAGACATCCCCTAACAAAAAACGCTGGTTCCTGCATGACAATGGTTTAAGAGGCGATGCAGAAGCTCATGATGGCATCTACAATGTCCAGGTCAGAAAAACCCTTGAAATCGGTAAAAATAACTTTGTATTTCAGGCCAGCAGTGAAACCTTTCAGCGGGAAATTAATCATTCTGTACTGGTTCATGATATTAACCTGATCAGTACCCGGGTGGATCAGATCCAGAAAGGCCCAAAAAATTATCATCAGATCTTTGTCTCACCCAATCTGGAATTTATAAATGCCCGTAAAATGAAGATCAGTGCACAGCTCATTGAAAACGGTCAACCCAGAAATATTGAGCTTAACCGTGCTAACCCACCCTTGCTGGAATGGAGTTATGAAAGTGATGCACTGGATCCGGACAAGGACTACCAGATAGTTATCCACATGCTGACCCGTACCCGCAGCGGCCGCCCGGTAAACTATACTTCACGCCCTATTCCACTGACTTTGCCTAAATTTGATAATTTACTGCTGGAGCCGGAAACGGAAAAGCCGCAGGTTGAGAAAGCCCCTGAAAAAATTGCAGAAACCGCTGAACCTGCTGCTCCTGCAGAAGAAGATTCCGGCTGGATGATGGGTATTATTATTGCGGTGATTGTGAATTTAATTGTTGGCATCATCGGCTGGCTGGCCTGGCGAAAATGGAAACTTAAACGAGAACTGGCATATGAAGAACTTATGGAGGAGCTTGAGTAATGGAAGCAATGATACCCAAACTGTTTATTCTTACCGCTGAAGCCAGTATTGTCCTGCTGTTAATTCTGCTGATGGTCTTTATTTTCAGCAGCAAAGCCAAACGCAAGGATGTTAAAGCAGCTAATGAACTGGTCAGAGGTTATGTAAAAAGCAAGGAAGAACGCATTACCGCTATAAAAAACATCCTGTCGAGAATTGGTTTTTCCGGGGATGCTGATGCCCAGGCAGAAAAACTTTATGATGAGGAAAAAGGCCTGATTAAGGAATTTGTTACCCTGTATCTTAAACATGACACTTATCGCCTGCTGGAATATTCTGAAACCGTTGCCGAAGTGAACGACACATTTCTAAAAGTATCCGGCTCTGCACAGGCAGCAGCACCTGAAGCGGTTAATGATGTTTCTGCCGCCGAAGAAAATGCTAACGCCACCATTATGGCCCGGGAACAGGCGGAATTAAATGAAGCCCATCTTAAGGAACTGTCTGAGCTGCGCCTGAAAAACACTGAACTTAACGAACACCTGTTCGAGGCACTGGAAACCGTTACCTCTTTAATGACTGAACACGGTAAAAAAACCGGACAGGAAGTGGAAAGCAATGCCCAGAAAATTCTGGAGGCTATTATTTACCTGCGTGATAACCGACTGGGTAATGAACAAGATCCTTCCGCCATGGCTCCTTCAGCGCAGGATGATCATGACCAGGTGGATACGCCATGGTCCATTGACCTGGCAGAAAAGGACGCTACCCTGGATGACAGTCCTGCTGTTAATCTGGATATCAGTGATGAACTGGATACTGACCTCGATAAAGCAGACGCTCTGGTCAGCCAGGATCCAGAGGTAAATACAGCGGAACCTGAGACTGAACAGGCAACAGAGGATGAAGATCCCTGGGCAGCCGCTCTTTCTGAACAGGCTGAAGCAGAAACCCCGGTAACTGAACCCACCCCGGAAGAAGTAATCCCGACCATTAATGACGAAGCCGATCCATGGGCTGATGCCCTGGCTGAGCAGGCTAATGCAGACACTCAAAGTGAAGCCCCATCTGAACCGGCTGCCGAACAGGCTGAACCTGCCAGCGAAGAAGACCCATGGGCGGCGGCACTGGCCGAACAGGCGGCTACTGAAGCTTCAGGTGAAGCACCGGCAACTGATACTGAGGAAGAAGATCCATGGGCTGCAGCACTGGCTGAACAGGAACAGGCAGAAAAAAAATAAACGATGCCAAACCCCAACACTACAGCCGGAACACTATACTGGCACGATTATGAAACCTTTGGAACCGATCCACAGCGGGATCGTCCAGCACAGTTTGCCGGTATCCGCACCGATGAGGAACTGAATATAATAGGTGAGTCACTGGTTATATACTGCCGGCCGGCTAATGATTTTCTGCCCAATCCCCAGGCCTGCCTGGTCACCGGTATCACACCACAGGATGCCCGCCAGCAGGGACTGATTGAAGCAGAATTTATCCGTCGTATTCAAAAAGAAATGGCGCAGCCCAATACCTGTACCACCGGTTATAACAATATCCGTTTTGATGACGAGTTTACCCGCAACACCCTTTATCGTAACTTTTATGACCCCTATGCCAGAGAATGGCAAAACGGTAATTCACGCTGGGACATTCTGGACTTACTCAGAGTAACCCATGCCCTGCGTCCTGAGGGTATTACCTGGCCCAAACGCGATGACGGACAGACCAGTTTCAGACTGGAAAAACTCACTGAAGCCAACCATATCCGTCACGAATCTGCACACGATGCACTATCCGATGTCATTGCCACTATTGAAGTGGCCAAACTGGTTAAAAACACTCAGCCCAGGCTGTATCAGTACGTTTATGAGCATCGTTTCAAATACCGGGTTCAGGAACTCTTTGACCGTTATAAGCAGACACCGCTGATCCATATCAGTGGTATGTACCCGGCACAAAAGGGCCATATCGGCATTGTGATCCCGGTAGCCGTTGATGCCCGTAACAAAAATGCCGTTATTGTTTATGAACTGCATCATGATCCTGAAGCATTACTAAAAATGGATGCCGAGCAGATAAAGCATTTTACCTTTACGTCTAAGGATGATCTGGCTGAAGGAGAACAGCGGCTGCCGCTGAAAACTATTCATATCAATAAGTGTCCCGTTGTAGTTCCGCTGAATACACTGACCCCGGAAGCGATTAAACAATGGCAGATTGATCTGCCCGCATGCAAAAAAAATCTTGAAACCCTGTTAAGCGATCAAAGCCTGTCAGAACGAATACAGAGTGCTTTTCAGACCGAGTATACAGATACATCAAATGATCCGGACTTGCAATTGTATTCCGGCGGATTTTTCTCTCCGGATGATCAGGCACGCATGCAGCAGATCAGACAAAGCAGTATTGAAGAACTGGACAGTCTGCAGTTTAACTTTGACGATCCCCGCCTGGATGAAATGTTTTTCCGTTATCGCTGCCGTAATTATCCAGACACTTTATTATTAAATGAATTACAACGCTGGGATGAATATCGTATCCAGCGCATGACGACTCCTGAGGGCAGTGCTTCCATAAAGCTGGCTCAATATCGGCAGGAACTTAAAGAATTAAAAGAACAGTATGCTGATAATGATAAAGTTATATCGATCCTTGATCAGCTGCAGCAATATCCGGCTGAAATCGGGCTTTAAATCCCCCTCACCCTGACCCTCTCCCAAAGGGAGAGGGCATAACCGAAAGTATAGTAATAAGGCCATGTCTTGCACTGAAAGTTTTAATGAGATAGAAATTATTTATGCTGACGACTATCTTGTGGTTGTTAATAAACCTACCCTGCTGCTTTCAGTCCCGGGTCGGGGCGAGGATAAACAGGATTGTCTGATCAGCCGTCTGTCCGTTAAATTTCCAGCCATTCTGACTGTGCACCGGCTTGACTGGGAAACTTCCGGTCTTACTGTCCTGGCTCTGAATAAAGACATTCACCGACAGTTAAGCCGGCAGTTTCAGGAGCGGGAAGTTAACAAGGAATACATTGCGGTGGTTTATGGGCATCCTGAGCATGATCAGGGCGAAATTAATCTGCCACTGCGCTGTGACTGGGAGAATCGTCCCCGTCAGATAGTGGACCCTGTTCAGGGAAAAGCATCACAAACTTTCTGGCAATGCCTGGAACGTTTATCCGATCGCAGCCGGATTTTACTAAAACCGGTTACCGGACGCTCTCATCAGTTAAGAGTACATTTACAGCAACTGGGTCACCCGATTCTGGGCGACCCTCTCTATGCTCATCCCCAGGCACTTAATATGGCAGAACGATTATTATTACACGCCAGCCAACTGGAATTTAAGCATCCTGCAAGTGGAGAAATGATTAAGTTCTGTTCACCTGTCCCTTTTTAAATCATTAAGACAGCTCCCTCCTTAATAAAAAACCCAGTATTTGTATACAGAATTTTTATAGGGCATTTATTTTAGCTTTGCACCGTTGTAGTTCATAAATGACTAATATAGATTGATCAATTATCGACCACCTTTTATGGATAAAGTTCATAATCAATAGCTTATTTTCCACCCTACCAACAAAAATACAATGGCATGATTATTGCTAACCTGTAGAATAAACTTATTAATACAATCCCCTTACCACAAGAATGAGGTATTTTTTAAAATGAAAATAAACTCCCTACGGACAATAAGAAAGCTTGCCCTGGGCGCATCTTTCCTGCTATTTGCATTGTCCATTCCCCTGCATGCTCTGGCAGCTGAAACCACAGCCACCGGCACTGCGCCCAAAGAAGAAGATACTTTCAAAATAAACAAGGGGCTGGAACGCCTGAGCAATGAAAGTAAAACCTGTGCTTCCTGTCATAAGGAAAAAACCCCCGCTATTTATGATCAATGGGGTCACTCCAAGCACTTTGGGGCCAATGTTGGCTGTTATGAATGTCATAAGGCTGAAAAATCTGACAAAGATGCCATTATGCATAAGGATTTTGTTATCTCTCCTCTGGTTTCCCCCAAAGACTGCGGACAATGTCATGAACATGAAGTAACAGAATTTGAAGCCAGTCATCATGCTTCCGCCGGCGACATTCTGGGTTCGCTGGATAATGTCCTGGCTGAAGTTATTGAAGGCAGTCCAACCCTGAACGGAACATCCCCCGTTACCAGTATTGGTTGCGGCGGTTGTCACGGAACTATTGTTCGAGTTAACTCAGACGGCACTCTGGATCCATCCAGCTGGCCCAATACCGGTGTTGGCCGAATTAATCCAGACGGTTCAAGAGGTTCCTGTTCTGCCTGTCATCTGCGTCATAACTTTGATTCTGAGCAGGCGCGTCATCCTGATAACTGCGGCCGTTGTCACCTTGGTCCTGACCATCCACAAAAAGAAATCTATGAAGAATCAGCCCATGGTGTTGCTTTCCGTGCCCATGAGGACAAGATGAATATGGATTCTTCCAAATGGGTAGTTGGTGAAGATTATGATGCAGCACCTACCTGTGCCACCTGTCATATGTCTGCAACGCCTGATCTGCCTGTTTCACATGATATTGGCGGACGTATTTCCTGGAATCTGAGAGCGCCAGTCTCTACCAAGATTGATGCTAAAGCCATCAAGGCCGGCAAAAAAGTCAAACCATGGCTACAACGTCGTAAGGACATGAAAAACGTCTGTAAAAACTGTCATGCCACCAGCACAGTGGATAACCACTTCCAGCAGCTGGATGCTTTTGTTGAAAACTATAACAACAAGTTTGCCATTCCAACCCGCAACCTAATCCAGAAGATGCTGCAAACCGGCCTGCTGGACAAGACCAAGTTCAATGAGGAAATTGAATGGAAATGGTTCCTGTTATGGCATCACGAAGGTCGTCGTGCCCGTCACGGTGCCGCCATGTTTGCTCCTGACTATGCACACTGGGAAGGTATGTTCAAAATGGCACAACGTTTCTACCATGAAATAGTTCCTTCTATTCAGAAACGTATCAAGGAAGCACGTGAAGAAGGTAATACAAAAGGGGCTGATGAAGTTGAAAAATTGCTCAATGAAACCCTTGAGTCACCACTGCACCGCTGGTACCTGGGTAAAAAGCCACCTAAGTTCTGGCGTCCCATTGACGACGACAACCATGGTTTTAAAGTTAGCAAAAGCAACCCTACCGGTAAAAAGGCAGATGCTCAGGCTAAATAAACCATAACTCCCTTCTATAAGGAGTAGTTACTCTTCCCCGCTTCTTGCGGGGAAGAGCTTATTAAAATACCTCGAGGGGCCTTTTAATAAGCTCTTTTTTAGCAGACTCTTTTTAACTATTGATACAGCAGTAAACTCAACTATTATGCGAATTTCAAAACTTGTTCCCGCAGTCATTGGCCTGATTGCAGTTTTAACCAGTATTAGCAGTCTCCAGGCTAAATCCTTTCCAGATTCCGAATGTACCGAATGTCATAATGAAAAAGGCTTCAGTGTACCTCTGGGTGAACACGGTGAACTGGGCAAAAAAGAACTGTACACTGACTATAGTTTTTTTAAGGGCAGTGTACATGGGCAACTGCAATGTACCGACTGCCATAATGATATTGAGAAAGTTCCTCATCGTAAGGACGGCCTGGGTTCTGTAGACTGTATCAGCTGTCATGAAAAACTTGACGATGAAGGTTCTCTGGCTGCTAAACGCAGAAACTCTCTGTTTGGTGGTTCACCACCCAGGCGTATTGTAGTTTATACCAAGGAATATCAATTATCTGCTCATAATGATAAAAGCGTTAAAAATAACGCTACCTGTGCTACCTGCCATACTGCTCACTATGTCTATCCTTCCGATGACAAACGTTCCAGTGTCTACCGTCTGAAATCTCCGGAACTGTGTGGCTCCTGTCATGAAAAAGCGCTTAAGGAATATCGTAACTCCATGCACGGTGCCGCATTAAAAACACCCTGGAAAGGCGACTCTGCAACCTGTGCTGACTGTCATTCAGCTCATCAGATCAGTGATCTTTCCAAATTACCGGCTCACCGAGTAATTACCGAAGGCTGCGGTGAATGTCATGTGGACGAGCTTGATGGCTATATGTCCAGCCCGCATGGTCAGCTGGCATGGCATGGCGATAAAAAAGCCCCCCGTTGTGTAGACTGTCATGAAGGCCATACTATTACTCATGTTGATGATCCCCGTTCTCCGGTTAACCCGGCCAATAAGGTTAAAACCTGCCAGGAATGCCATAAAAAAGCTAATGAGAATTTTGCCAAATACAACCCGCACGGTACTACTAATAATTTCGAAAAATATCCTGAATTATGGCTCATTGCCAAGGGCATGGGTTTTCTGATTATTCTGGTGCTACTGTTTTTCTATCTGCATTCTGTTTTATGGTTCTGGCGTGAGAAAAAAGAACGCCCTGTTATTTATCAGCGCAGTGATTCACGCAGTTATCCCATTCGTATCAAACCTGAGAAAAAACACAGCGGCATCTATTTCCAGCGTTTTCCCTGGTACTGGCGTATTAACCACTGGATGCTGGCTCTGTCCCTGATGTTCCTGGTCTTTACCGGCATGGTGGTTATGTATCCTAATACCCACTGGGCCATGACCCTGGTTCCTCTGCTGGGCGGCATGGGTACACTTAATAATCTGCATCACTGGGCTGGTCTTATCTTTATGCTGGCGATATTTGGCCATGCCGGTATTGTGCTGTATAAGATTTTTACCAGTAAGGAAAAGTTTGACTGGTTTGGCCCAAACTCTCTGTTACCACGCAAGAAAGACTGGGAAGATATGAAAGGCCAGTTCCGCTGGTATTTCGGCAAAGGACCACAGCCCCGTTTTGACCGCTGGACTTACTGGGAAAAGTTTGACTACTGGGCCGTTTACTGGGGTGCCTTTGTTATTGGTACTTCCGGTATTCTGTTATGGTTTGCAGAAGATATCGGCCAGTATATCCCCGGCTGGATCTTTAATGTCGCCACTATAGCCCATGGTCTGGAAGCTTTCCTGGCCGTACTGACCCTGTTTGTGGTGCACTTCTTTAACAACCACTTCAGACCCGCCAAGTTCCCTCTCGATACCGTCATGTTTACCGGCGTCTGGGATCTGGAAGAGCTGAAAGAAGAACGCCCTGAAGAATATGAACGCCTGAAGGCTACCGGTGAACTGGACAAACTGATAGTTAAAGGTCCATCAAAAAGATGGAATATTATTTCCCATATTCTGGGCTTTACCCTGCTGGGTATTGGTCTGATACTACTGATTATGGTAGTGGACGGGTATATTGATCACGGCCTGTTTTAACCTGAACAAATCCTGTCCACGTCAATAAGCAATTTATTGCGGGCAGGATGCCCGCACTCCCACTTTCTATTAAAGTCTGAAAAATCTTTGCGCGTTCTGCATACTTTTTTCCCTGACCTGTTCTTCATCCTGCTCCATAAATCCCGCCAGGCTTTTTATAATATGCGGCAGATACTTTGGCTCATTCCGTTTCCGGCTCTTACGCTGTTTTTTAGTTAGTGTCTTATTTTCAGGAAGAACCAGATCAGCGGGAAACAGATAAGGGGCATCCGTTTCCACCATTAGTCGTTGCAGGGGCAGATATTTAACAGCTGTCTGTAAGTCCTGACACCGCCTATGATC
>JALVDE010000136.1 GCA_027009375.1 Gammaproteobacteria bacterium | reverse complement strand
CTGGGTTAATTATTATTTTGTCGGGGATGATATTAGTGTGGGTCAGCTTAATGAACTGTACAGCTATAACCTGGGGCTGGCCTGGGATGATGAATACGGCACTGGTAAAGGTATTGCCAATACTGACCATAAATTTTCTGCCGGTACCTTTATTATTGATCTGGTATCCCCTGAGGGTAACCGCCTAATCTGGCGCGGCTCCGTACCTACCAGTATTAAACGAGACAAGAGCGAAGACAAAAACCGACAATTAATTAACAAGGCTGTAGAGGTTATTCTGGATTCTTTCCCACCGGAAAACTTCTTTAAATCACTGAAAGATGCTGTGCCTGAGTAATTTTTCCAGGCGATTTATTCACTTTCTGAAAGTACTTAGTGGCTGGCTACTAATTATTACTTACCTGCACATATCAGGCTGCAATCTTCAAATCAATATGCAGCCCCAGTCTATGGGCAAAGTTAACCAGTGTATCCAGACGAAAATCTTCAATTTTGCCTTTTAAAAGAGCACTAACACGAGGTTGGGTAATTTCCAATAGCCTGGCTGCTTCTGTTTGATTGATATTCCTGCTTTTAATATTTCTGGTAATCGCCATTAAGAGGGTAGAACGAAGCTTCATATTTTCAGCCATAACAGAATCATCTTCCAGGGCATCCCAGACGTTGTCAAAACTATGTAAGTTACTCATTTATTTCGTTCCTTTATGATAATTTTCCAGGCTGCGTCCTGCAAATACTAATTTCTTCATTAGTTTATAATATTAATGCAACAAGGTTTATACAAGTACTTATATAAAACATAAATGCGGGTCTTATTTTATATTTTATGCAGCCTTTTATAGTACCGGCGAAAACAGGTAAAACAGGCTGGCCTTCCGGCATAATATGGGTATCGCGCCAAGTGGACTGATCAAACTGAAAGTTTCCATTAGCTACAGATTCCACTATATCTGGGAGCGAGGACTTTCTCTGCATTTTTTCCGATTGAGTTTGTTAGCCCAATTTTATTGATGTAGGTTTATCTTCAACACTTTGTTCAAAAGGCGGAAGTGTTTATCGAGAGAATAGATCGTGCAATTATTTTGTTTTGCATTTTGAGCAATAATTAAATCAGGAATCCCCACTCCATTTGCCCCTGATTTTAAACATTTTAACTGAAATTCAATTATTTCTTCCCAGTGAATATCTAATGGCATTTTAGTTACTTCATAAAGTAAATTAACTACTTTCGTTTGCTTCTTTATTTTTAAGTACGGTATCAACTCGGCCAGTATTATGTCGTTGATAATAATGAGATTTTCATCTATTAGAAATTCCATATCTGCGGAGTTCTCACCGCCCCGAAAATAATCAATCCATATTGACGTATCCACCAAAACCGCCATTAACGACGGTCTCTTAATTCATCAAGATTAATATCTAAATCAAATTTCCCCTTGTATTTTTTTATGTCCGAAATCTTTGATTTTCTTACCAATTCTTCAAGCGCCTTAACAATAACCCCTGTTTTTGTGCTTGTATGGGTTATTTTCATTGCCTCATCTAGTAAATTCTCGGGTAAATCAAGAGTGGTTCTCATATACACCTCCTAAGCTATGCATACGATAGTAGGGTATTATGCATAAGCTTTCAAGGGGCTAACAGTATATTAAACCGCTTACAGCACCGGTGAAAACAGATAAAACAGGCGGCTGGCAGCACGAAACCAGAACGGTTTGGCATCAATAATATCCAGCTCTTCCAGGTAGCTGTTGCGCATATCTTCCCTGAGCATATTGTCAACTTCAGCGGCAAACCCTTTATCGGCCACATAAGCCGCCACTTCAAAATTAAGGTAGATTGAACGGTTATCCAGATTGACCGTACCGACACCGGCCAGGACATCATCCACCAGAACCACCTTCTGGTGACAGAAGCCTCTGGTGTAACGGTAGATTTTTATATTGTAACCCTGTAACTCCTTATAATAAGCGTAAGAAGCCAGATATATATAATAATGATCGTATTTTTCAGGCAGGATCAAACGCACATCCACACCTCTTAGGGCGGCATTTTTTAAGGCCTGAATAATTTCCATATCCGGTACAAAATAGGGGGTGGCAATCCACAGGCGTTTACGGGCATGATTGATCTGGGCACAGTAAAACAGGGAACAGACCGGCTTTTCATCGGCCGGCCCGGTATGCAGCACCATAATATTCTGACTGACTTTATGTTCGGCTTCCCGCACCGACCAGTTTAGCTGGGGAACTTCACCTACACTCCAGAACCAGTCTTTAACAAATGCGGCCTGTGTGGTCTGCACAGACGGGCCTTCCAGCATAATATGGGTATCGCGCCAGAACCCCAGATTTTCATCTTCGCCCAGGTATTCCCGGCCCAGGTTCAGGCCGCCCACAAAGGCTTTCAGGCCATCCACCACCAGGATTTTGCGGTGATTACGAAAGTTAATATGCAGGTATTTTCTCAGCCCCTTATGACCGTTAAAACTGCTGACCTGTGCCCCGGCACGTCTTAACTCCCTGATATAGGTATAGGAAAGCCGGTGTGAACCAATTTCATCGTATAAAAAATAGACCCGTACACCCTGCTGCATTTTGCGGGTTAATAATTTTCTGAAGGTTTCGCCAACATGATCATTATGGATAATATAAAACTGCAGCAGGACATAATCCTGTGCTTCTTCAATTGCCTGCAGCATGGCCTGGTAGGTTTTCTGGCCGTTAATTAATAGCTGTGCACTATTGTGGCTGGTAAAGGGAATAATATCGAGGTGCTTAATAGTGTTATTAATATCCTCCAGCACCTGCATATCTTTAACATAATACCGGGCTATCTGCTGCAGGGCATCGGTGGCGGTATCAATATGTTCCAGGGTGGCTTCACGAAACTTTTCCAGATAAGCATAAAACCGGCTGCCGCCGAAAATCCAGTACAGGGGCAGAATAAACACCGGCAACGTTACCAGAGTAATCGCCCAGGCAATTCCGGCCTGTGAGGTTCGGGAATTTAAAATTGCATGAAAAGCATAGTAAATACCCGCTGCTTCAATAACAAAATACACTGCAGCCAGCCAGTAAAGCTGATGCTCCAGTAAAGTATATTCAACCCCATTTTCAAACATAAAGCCAATTCCTTAGAGAGTGATTTTTATTTTCTGTTATAATCTCTCATTAGTTTTCACCTATTCTATCAGGCTATTAATTATTTTATGCAGGTAACAGGTCTTATTTTAGCAGGCGGTCGTTCCAGCCGCATGGAAGGTCATGACAAGGGCTTACTTAATCTGCTTGGCCGCCCCATGATTGAGCATGTTATTGAGCGCCTGAAACCCCAGGTCAGTACTATTTTAATCAGTGCCAATCGCCATATAGAACAATATGAACGATACGGCTATAAGGTACTGATCGATCAGTACAATGATTTTCGCGGCCCGCTGGCCGGTATCTCCCGGGGCATGGAAAACTGTGAGAGTGAATACTTACTCACGGTTCCATGTGACGGCCCCCTACTGCCGACAGATCTGGCTCAAAGAATGTTAGACAACCTGCAGACACACAAAGTCCGGGCAGCCCTGGTATTTGACGGCCGCTACAAACAGCCTACCTATAACCTGCTGCACCGCAGTCTGCTGGATAAAATCAACCATTCCCTGCAGCACAATGAACATAAACTGGGCAAATGGCTAATGGATAACGGCGCAGTTAAAGTGGATTTTTCTGATCAAAAAGAGGCCTTTATCAACGTAAACACCCCCGATGATCTGAAAAAACTGGAGCAACATCTTAAACAAAGCAGCCAGCCTATGTCCTAAATCAAGGAAACTGTATATAAATTAACCTAAACTGCCGGATTCAATAACTGGCCTATTAACCTAAAACCAAAAACCTGATTATATGATTGTTGCAGATATTTTTGACAAAGGCGGTATTATCGTCTGGATCCTCGCCGGCTACTCTCTGCTGGCTCTGACCATTTTATTTGAACGCCTGCTGCGTTACAGCTTAATG
>JALVDE010000135.1 GCA_027009375.1 Gammaproteobacteria bacterium | reverse complement strand
GATTTTACAATTTTCGCTGAACGCTGAACGCTGAACGCTGAACGCTGAACGCTGAACGCTGAACGCTGAACGCTGAACGCTGAACGCTGAACGCTGAACGCTGAACGCTGCTCTTCCTAAACACACCGCCCCGGCTCTATAGGCTCCAGCCCCCAGACTTTTTCCACATATTCCTGAATGGTTCGGTCGCTGGAGAAGTAGCCCATGCGGGCGATATTTAGCATGGCTTTTTCTGCCCATTTGTTTTTATCCTGAAACAGAACCTCAACTTCTCTCTGTTTATCAATATAAGCCTGGTAATCGGCCATTACAAAATAGGGGTCGCTGGTCAGCAGGGAATCGACTACGGGTTTAAAGCGCTCGGGATCGCCGGGGCAGAAGTAATCAGAGTTGATCAGATCAACGGCTTCTTTTAATAAGGGATTGTCCTCATAATAATGACGAGGGTTGTAATGATTGCTTTTCAGGGTTTCCAGATCTTCTACGGTATGACCAAAAATAAAGATATTATCATCTCCAACTTCCCGCCTCATTTCTACATTAGCACCATCCAGGGTACCGATAGTTAACGCACCGTTAAGTGCCAGCTTCATATTACCGGTTCCGGATGCTTCTGTTCCTGCCGTTGATATCTGCTCAGAAAGATCCGCTGCAGGGATAATAATGGTGGCATTGGTCACATCATAATTAGGAATAAAGACCACTTTCAGTTTGTTATGCATCCGCACATCATTATTCACAATCACCGCAATATCATTGATCAGTTTAATAAATAGCTTGGCCATGCTGTAAGCCGGTGCAGCTTTACCGGCAATAATGACTACTCTGGGTACGACTTCCAGTTCCGGATTATTTCGAATCCGGTTATACAGGGTAACAATATGCAGTATGTTTAGTAACTGGCGTTTGTATTCATGGATACGTTTAACCTGGATATCAAACATTGCACCAGGATCCAGCTCTATTTTTAATTCATCTGCTACTTTCCTGCTCAGGCGAATTTTATTTTGCAGTTTGATATTTAAGAAAGCTTCCTGGTGCTCTTTTTTAGAGGCGTATTTTTCCAGCTTACGCAGTTTCTGCAGATTTTTTTGCCAGCCGGAACCAATCAGTTTGCTCAGCCAGCCGGACAGAGCTGGGTTGGCCTGGTTAATCCACAGCCGGGGTGTGACGCCATTGGTCAGGTTGATAAAACGATCCGGGAACAGGCGGTAAAAATCCTTAAAGATTGTATCCTTCATTAATTCACTGTGGATCTGGGCCACGCCGTTGACTTTATGGCTACCCACGATGGCCAGATGTGCCATCCGAATATGTTTTTCTCCGCTTTCATCAATCAGTGAAACATTTTTTAATAATTCACCGTCACCGGGAAAGCAATGGTTAACATTCTGCAGGAAACGAAAATTAATTTCATAAATGATCTGCATATGCCGTGGCAGCAGTTCTTCAAACAGGGCTACCGGCCAGGTTTCCAGAGCTTCGGGCAGCAGAGTATGGCAGGTATAGGCAAATACCTTTTGGGTAATATCCCATGCAGTGTCCCAGTCCAGATAATTTATATCCACCAGGATCCGCATCAGTTCAGCAATGGCAATGGCCGGATGGGTGTCATTAAGCTGAATGGCTACTTTATCGGGCAGCTCATCAAAACCATCATGGTATCTTTCATAGCGCATCAGAATATCCTGCAGTGATGCAGAGACGAAAAAGTATTCCTGTTTCAGACGCAGTTTACGTCCCATTTCAGTAGTATCGTCCGGGTATAATACCCGGGACAGGTTTTCAGAACGGTTTTTATCTTCAACCGCTTTAATATAGTTGCCCTCATTAAAATACTGCAGTTCAAAATCTCGTGATGCCTTGGCTGACCATAAACGCAGGTTATTTACTGTCCCGACATTATAACCGGGAATTGGGGTATCAAAAGCCATGGCCATGACTTCATCGGCATTCACCCAGTGAGAACGGGTGTCACCTTCTTCATCCCGATAGGTAATTACCTCTCCGCCAAAATGAATGGGGAACAGCACTTCAGCTCTGGGGATCTCCCAGGGGTTGCCGTAACGCAGCCAGTTATCCGGGTGTTCCACCTGGTAGCCATCATTAATGCCCTGTCGAAACATACCGTATTCATAGCGAATGCCGTAGCCATAGCCTGGTAGTTGCATTGTGGCCAGAGAATCCAGGAAACAGGCAGCCAGTCGGCCCAGCCCACCATTACCCAGGGCTGCATCCGGCTCCAGTTCGGTCAGCTTCTGCAGATCATGTCCCAGTTCTTTCATAACCTGACAGCATTCCTGTTCAATGCTAAGATTTAACATGGCGTTGAGCAGTGTCCGACCAATTAGAAACTCCAGTGACAGGTAGTACACCCGCTTGGTATCGCAGGCATAATAACTGCGCATGGTATTCATCCAGCGTTCTATCAGGCGATCCCGAATAGCATAGGAAACTGAGTTGAGCCAGTCCAGCTCAGTGGCGGTCAGGGTATCTTTACCAATGGTAAAGGTCAGCCGGTCGGCAATGGCCCGCCGAATGGATTCAGTATCCATTCCCTGCTTGCTGTGGATGAATTTTACCGGTTTAATTGGTTTTTTTTTGTTTTTTTTATTTTTGGGAGGCATAGGAAATGTCCGTTTTCTGGGTAAGAGGTGAATGTTTATAGCAAGGGTATAGCATAAGCTGAAAAAATAATCGAGGGAGTATTTATTTATCAGAAAATGATAATAAATTTTGCTTGAAAAATAGCCGTAACCGGCGTATGATCGCCCGTTCCTGATCCAGCCGAGCTGGAATGGTTTGCGGTGCCGGTTGCGGATGGCTGACAGTTACTGATAATGATAACTGGTAAGTTCCGGGAACAGGTGGCGGCATTCAACGAATTTTATAAGGTTAATTATTATGCGAGCAAATATCCATCCAGAATACAAAGAAGTCCAGGTCACCTGTAGTTGCGGCCACAGCTTCAAAACACGTTCTACCATTGGTAAGGACACATTATTGATCGAAGTATGTTCTAACTGCCATCCTTTCTACACAGGTAAGCAGAAACTGGTGGATACTGCGGGTCGTGTTGATAAGTTCCGTCAGAAGTATGGCATGAAATAAGTTTTTTATGCCCCTGTTTTGCTCTAATCAATGGTCAGTTATGCTGGCTGGCAGAAAGAGTAACAGAAAGCAGAAAAACAGCCAAAGGCACTTTAGTTTTCTAAGGTGCCTTTTTTATTTCCGCCTGTTTCTGCCTGCTCTGTTTGTTCTTCTGGCTGCCACTGCCTCGGCTCAGGAAATCTGTATGACTGCCCAACAACAGTTAAAACAGGTGCAGAACTGGACACAGGTTAAAACCATAGTGGATGGTGATACCCTGCACCTTCAGGATGATCGTAAAATCCGGCTGATAGGTATTAATACCCCGGAGTTAGGACATCGTGGTGAAGCTTCAGATCCTTTTGGACTGCAGGCATGGCAGGCGGTTTGGAAATTACTGGCAAATAATAAGAAAGTCGGCCTGTATTATGACCGCGAACGTAAGGATCGCTATAAAAGAACCCTGGCCTATGTGGTTTTACCTGACGGGACAAGTATTGAGGAATATCTGCTCAGACAGGGGCTGGCGGTCAGTATTGTGGTCTTGCCAAATGACCGTAATCTGTCCTGTTACCGTACTCTGGAGAAACAGGCCAGAAAGTCCGGAAAAGGCTTGTGGCAATTACCGGAAATGCAGTGGTTTCAGGCTGCTAAGCTGTCCGCTAAAGCCGAGGGTTATCGTTTTGTGAGCGGACAGGTTCTGGCCTATAATGAAAGCCGGAAGTATCTGTATTTAAAACTGAGTAAAAATCTGTCCGTACAGATTGCCAGAAAAGATCAGAAAAAATTTGAACATCTGAAATCCCTTGTGGGTAAAAAAATCCAGGTAAGAGGCTGGATTCATCGTTATAAGGGTAAACAGAATTTACGTCTCAGGGTTAGAGATAACCTTGAGCTTATTGATTAATTTTCATCTATTCATTAT